>DAOVVI010000519.1 GCA_030637245.1 Cyclobacteriaceae bacterium | reverse complement strand
TTGATTGTCTATTAATTCCGTACTAAAAATACGTACACAAGTTGGATGAAATTGCAAGGTTTTTATGATTTGTCATGGAGATAGCGCAGGCACGACATCTGGAATTGCTTTATGTGCAAACATTGATTTATTTTTCACGGTCTTTAGGCTATCTACCTATGGCTTATGTATCTTCCAACTCCGGACACTGAGCATACGTTTTGCCTAGTCCATTAAACCTACCCCGCCGCCGGGTTAGTTGTAGTTTCAAGTAATCAAACAAAACCATTTGAACCTAACTTTTGAATATTCAAAAGTATAGATGTAACTTACACTTTTTAAAATGATTCTAAATAAGCCAGATAATGAACAGAAGTGTGGCGGATTTAAAACGTGGAGAATCTGGTACAATTAAAGGATTTTCTGATAGTATAATATCATTGAAACTCATGGAAATGGGATGTCTTCCGGGAAGTGTAATAAAGATGAATTATGCTGCCCCTTTTGGAGATCCAATTTCATATTACGTTGCCGGCTATAATCTAACTTTACGAATTTCAGAAGCGTCATCCATATTGATTGAATAATTTTTTATGAAGGAGGGAGGAATTAAAAAAGTTGCGTTGTTGGGTAATCCCAATTCTGGAAAATCTTCACTTTTTAACCATCTCACCGGATTAAATCAAAAGGTCGGAAATTTCCCTGGAGTTACCGTTGAGAAGCGAACCGGGATTTGTGAACTTGAAAATGGGGAAAGGCTTAAAATCATCGATTTGCCGGGAGCATATAGTCTATATCCAAGATCAATGGATGAAAAGGTAGTTTTTGATACGCTGCTCGATCCCAACAATCCGGATTATCCGGATCTTGCCATCATTATTGTTGATGCATCTAATATAAAAAGGAATCTGCTATTATTTACCCAAATCGTTGACCTGGGATTTCCTGTATTTTTGGTATTGAACATGCTCGATGTTGCGACGAATCGTGGCCAACGAGTGAATCCTACAGCGGTAGCAAAATTTTTCTCCATTCCGACCATATCACTTAATGCACGGACAGGGCAAGGAGTTGATTTGTTGAAAAAGGCCATAATCGGCCATGAGTATGTTGATGTGGATCCAATATTTAATTCTACAAAATTTGAAAAAGCCTTGGAAGAAAATGTAAAAGAGAGGCTTAAATTGAATAATGATTATATCACTCATATTTTAATCATTCAATATCAAAATTTTCCCAATCTTACAAATGAAGAAAGAACATATATCAAGGAACTAATCAGAAAGCAAAAGTTTAATCCCGAGCTGTCTCAATCAAAAGAAATTATCGAACGATACAAGGTTATTGATGAGGCCGTTAAGGAATCAGTCGTTTACAACATTGAAAAAAACAGAAATCTCACTGAAAGACTTGACAAGTTTTTTACGCACAAGATATTTGGGTATGCATTTTTTTTCATTGTACTTTTTGTAATCTTTCAAATGATCTTTACCTGGGCTCAGGCACCCATGGATTTTATTGATTTTACTTTTAGTGAGTTTAGTATATTTATAAAACACAGATTTCCAGCAGGTGTACTCACAAGTTTAATATCTGAAGGAATAATTCCAGGAATTGGTGGTGTGGTGATTTTCCTCCCTCAGATCGCTATTTTGTTTGCCTTTATTGCCATATTAGAAGAGACAGGATACATGTCAAGGGTCGTATTTCTTATGGATAAAATCATGAGAAAGTTTGGTTTAAATGGCAGAAGTGTGGTTCCTCTTATTTCCGGAGTTGCCTGTGCCATACCAGCCATCATGGCCACAAGGACTATTGATAATTTGAAAGAAAGACTCACAACAATTTTTGTGACGCCATTAATGAGCTGTTCTGCCCGCCTTCCTGTTTATACTATATTAATTGCGCTGGTTGTGCCTGACACAAAAGTATTTGGATTCTTAAACATGCAAGGACTTGCGCTTATGGGAATGTATGTTCTTGGTTTTGTAACGGCTATTGTTTCAGCGGCAATCATACATGCAATTGTAAAGGTTAAGGATAAGGGCTATTTCATTATGGAACTCCCACTTTATAAATTTCCTCGCTGGAAAAATGTAGGTATTACCATTTTTGAAAAATCAAAAACATTTATATGGGAAGCAGGGAGAATAATCCTTGCAATTTCCATCATTCTTTGGGTAACCGCCTCCTATGGTCCCGGTGATAAAATAAAAAATGCACAATCCTATGTAACTGAATCGCTAAATGGGGAAAAGATTAGTTCTGAATAATTTAAAACGAAAGTAGAGGCGTTTAAACTGGAAAATTCTTTTGCAGGAATTTTCGGAAAAACGCTTGAACCGGCAATTAAACCGTTGGGTTACGACTGGAAAATAGGAATCGCACTGGTGACGTCATTTGCTGCCCGTGA
>DAOVVI010000040.1 GCA_030637245.1 Cyclobacteriaceae bacterium | reverse complement strand
TGCATTACCGTCGGCAAGCCTATGGCGACCGAAGGAAGTCAGAAGATAGGCCATTATTTTTTGACGCAATGATTTTTGGCTTTTAGCTCATGGCTCATGGCTTGCAACTACGAAAAAAGATAAATCAAAAAACAATGTTTTTTTAAGCGATCGCCTATCACCCAAAATGGGTGTGTTAAATATCCACAGACTACTGTTCAAAATTGTAACAAAAATTTAAAACGACATCCAAATAGTCTTTATAATTCATTGATATTTAATATTTTATATCTTTTGGCATAACATTTGGGCAAACCTTGCAGTCATCCAAATCAGGTAACCATGGATTTATTCGAAATACTTCAACTAGAAAATTTTAATCCAATAATATTAGGAGGCCTTATTCTCAGGTTCATCTTTAATATGGGTGTGGCATCAGTCCTCATCCTGTTTATTTACAGAAAAAATAGCAGGAACAAAGAATTCGCATTTACTTTATTCTCATTTAGCATGATCATATTCTCGTTATGCACCATATTGAATAATGTGGAGCTTAGTATTGGATCGGGTTTTGGACTATTTGCAGTTTTTACCATGATGCGATATCGAAGTGAACAATTGCAAATCAAGGATATGACCTATTTGCTTATCATGGTTGGGTTGGGCTTTATAAATTCCACATTTCAAGGGTCAATCGGCCCAGTTGAAATCGTTTTTTTGAATATATCCATGGTCGCATTCTTATATGTTCTTGAAACAAACTTTTTTAACAAAAAGCTGATAAAGCAAAAAATAAAATACGATCGATTAGACCTGCTGAAAATTGGCGCCAAACATTTGCTACGTCAGGATCTGGAAGATAAAATTGGAGCAAAAGTTGTTGACGTCAATGTGGAATCAGTAAATTATTTAGATGGCTCTGCAAACATTATTGTCCAATATAACCTGGATAAAACCGGCTTTTCTAAACCATTTGTCATAAAAAATGAGCCTGATTCTATGGAAGATGAAGCATTGCTGGTAAAAGGGATTTAGAAATTTTTTGGCTAGTAAATCGTTAATGATTTTATAATTAGTTCTTTACCGGTTAACACTTCAAGCTTATACTCATTACATTTTGGGCAGGTAATGTAAAAATCATCAGCTTTAAATTCATGGCCGCAACTCTGACATTTCATCTTTGCAGGTACCTCATCAATATTTATTTCGGAATTAAAAAGCGGTCCATCCTTTTTTGATACATCGAGCGCAAATCTCAGGCTCTCAATCACTACGCCGGAAAGCTTACCAACAGATAAGTGTATTTTCTCAATACCTTTTCCATTTGCTTTTTCTAATTCTTCCCCGGCAATTTTTATGATATTTAGTGCAATTGACACTTCATGCATTTGTATAAATTTTTACAGTCTTTGCATATTTTTTAAACGAATTCTGTCTGAATAATAAATTCAATTTTTTTTAATTTAGCTATTCAGTCTCAATATTTCATAAATATTCTCCATTTAGGAATAAGCCCGCCTGCATTTCACAGGGCAGGTGCCTTGATTTCAAATTCTTTACAAGTATTAATAATTATCTCCAGAAGTATTCTGGTTAAAATATGATTTATCAGAAAATTTCATTCATGTGAAAATCATAAATATATATGAAATGTCATATTTTTTTTATACTTTGTTAACTATCCAATTATTAGCTTTTGATCTAAGGCAATGCCTTCAAAAATTTCGTAAATTATTTTTAAACTATAAAAAATATTAGTCATGGGTCTTGTTAGTAATTTACTTGAATATAAGGGGAATGATGTTTACAGAATAAGCTCAAAGGAAACTGTTTTTACTGCTCTTGAACTACTTGCTAAACATGATGTTGGAGCTCTAATGGTGGTGGACAAGAATGATAAAATTGTTGGAGTATTTTCTGAGCGGGATTATGCCAGAAAGGTAACCCTGCTGGGCAAGTCATCTAAAAAAACAAAAGTGAAGGAAATGATGACCACTACTGTTTATTTTGTGAAACCGGAAAACTACTTGCGAGAATGCTTGGAGCTGATGACAAAAAAGAGAACTCGGCATTTACCGGTTATGAAAGATGATAAGTTGGTCGGCCTTGTATCTATTGGAGATATTGTAAACAGAATTATTTCTGAACAAAAGACCATGATTAAAGACCTGGAAGGCTATATCGTTGGCTCGGATTATGGCAGTGAAATTCAAATGCCATCCTAAATTATAAAAAGGAGCAATTGTTTAGATAGCAATTGCTCCTTTCTTTTCTATTTTTTCACTTTTCTTCTGTCCTCAAATTCAGGGCGCTTGATTTCCTCATCTCTCCGTTGTCTCAGCATTTCTTTTAAAATTTCAATTGCTTTGTCCATTTGCTCGTCTTTTTCATTGTATAATGTGCCCGGATTATTCACTACACGATGATCGGGAGTTACGCCAACGCCCTCCCAAAACCACTCGCCATTATTACCAAATAATCGACCTCCCGGAGAAGATACCATTCCGCCGTCAATAAGGGAATGTGGGGAAACAGGGCCAACAAGAATGCCATAGGTATTGTCACCTACGATTGGCCCGACCTTCATTTCTTTAAATGCCCATGGAAAAGCATCGCCTCCTGATCCACTCCAGCCATTGATTAACATAACTTTAGGGCCGTCATTGGCTTTGGATGGATACGAATATATTTTGTCCGTTCGCTGGTAAATATGAAGTATATTTTTCCTGGTTAACAGCTCTATGAACCTTCCGGCCAATTGTCCTCCGGAGTTGAATCTTTCGTCTATAACAAAAGCATCTTTATCTATTTGCGCATAAAATTGCCGCACAAGCTCCGACTGACCAAGGCTTCCTGTATTTTGCATATAGATATATCCGATTTTTCCATCAGAAGCTAAATCAACATATTTTCTGTTGTTTTCAATCCATTCCAAATGCCGTAGTCTTCCTTCGTCATTCAATAATTTTACAGTAACATTTTCGGCTCCTTCAAACGAAGGAGATTTATTTACGGTGAGTTGAACGGTCTTTCCACCCAAGCCCGTAAATGGTGCATATGGACCAGTTTGTACATTAATTTTCATGCCATTCACAGCTAGAATAAAATCTCCCTCTTTCACTTTGGATTTTGTTTCTTCCAGTGCTGATCGAATCTCATGATCCCAGGGAGCTCCTTTCACAATCCGTTTTACTTTATAATTAGCTCCATCCAATTCCCAATCGATACCCAGCAATCCGACACCGACAAATTTAGGCCTTTCAATATCACCACCACTCACATAGGTATGTCCGGAGGCAATTTCACTCATGATCTCCCAAATAAGGAAGTTCAGATCTTCTCTTGTCACGATGTCTGGCAATATTTTACTATACTGATCATGCAACCCTTTCCAGTCGATTTGATGCATTTTTGAATCGTAGAAGAAATCACGGAAGGTGCGATAGACTTCATCGAAAATCTGCTTCCATTCCAGCTTTGGGTCTATGCTCATTTCCATTTCGCCGGTTCGAATCGCATCTTCAAGCTTTTGTCCCGGTTTTACTTCAATAATTCCATACTTACCATTTTGCCGGATAAGTAATTTTTGTTGATCTGAAGAAACCATGAATAAATCTGCATTTTCAATGACTGTTTCTTCCTTGCGTTCTTTCAGATCAAAGTATTTTATCGGCTTATTTTTTGATTCGCTACCTTTGTTTGGAATACGGTGAAATATAAGTTTTCCATTTACGGCTGTTAGATTTCCAATATTGCCGGCAGCAGGCGAAAGAATCACCATTCTTCGTTCAAATCCATCGACTTGAAGGTTTATTGATTTATCTACTTCTTTTTCTTCCTTATCATCTTCTTTATCCTTTTTTTTGTCATCATCCCCTTTTTCTTCTTTATCCTCTTCCTTTTTTGGCTCTACCTCATCGTTTTTAGCTTCAAGCGGAGAAGCGATGGTATCACTCAATGGTACCGCTGCAATTTTTGTAGAATTGGGATAAATCCATGTTTCATCGAGGTCAGAATAGATGGCTTGCAATTCTCTGTCCGTAGTGAAATACATGTATTTCCCATCGGGATCAAATACCGGACTGGAGTCATTGTAATATCCCGAGGTGAGCTGGCTGACCTTGTCTGCTTCCAGATTGTAAGCGAAAATAGCTGAGTTTTCATTTTCTACAAGCTTTTGATAGGTGATCCATTTGCTATCTGAAGACCAGTTCACACCAAATCCCAAAGCCCAGAAATGGCTAAAACCATATTCTATCTGATCGATCTTTTTAATATTACCCGTAGCCACGTCCAGAAGAAATACACCTTGAGAATTTCCGGCAAAAATGATTTTTTTACTATCCGGCGACCAATACAGGTTGTAATAAAATCCGCTTGTGTAACTGGTGATTTTTCGATCTTCTTTCCATGGATTTTCCATATCTTTCAGATACAAATTATATTCCCCGCTTTTATCACTCCAGTATGCAATATATTTTCCATCCGGAGACCATGCAGGATATCGCTCTGCTGAGCCGGATGACTGACTTAAATTGGAGATATATCCATCTTTGGCCGGTAGAGAGAATAATTCACCTCTTGCTTGCATAACCACACGATTTGCTTTTGGAGACAGAGAAGCGTTGGCGATCATTTTGTCCACTTTTTTTGAGGTTGGCATCAATTTAGTTTGATCAGAGACCACATGGATATCTACTTTTTTATATTGTTCTGTTTCCAGATCTAACAGATATAAATCTCCACCGGCTTCAAAAACAATATCTTTTGGGCCAATCGAAGGGTATTTGACATCAAAATCTGAGAAATCGGTGATTCTGTTGGTTTCTTTACTTGTCAGGTCAAATGACCAAATATTGAATCGCTGGTTTTCTTCCCGGTCTGAGATGAAATATACTTTATTTTCATGCCACATGGGGAAAGCTTCGTTGGCGTCGGTTTGTTCAATTCGCTCTGTAGAACCGGAACTTTTGTCATAAATCCATATATCGGCCGACAATCCGTTTCTGTATCTCTTCATGGATCTGTTTAAGTTTTTTGTGGTGAAAGTTAAGCTGTTTCCATCCGGCGAATAGCTTCCCTGTTCACCATAAGCAAGTGGTAATTTTTCGGGATAGCCGCCACTTACATTCACCAGGAACAGTTGATTGAATCTTCTTCTGCCCGACTCCCTCATGGATGCAAATAGTAACTTTTCTCCATCAGGAGTCCAGTCAACCACACGATCGCCATAGGGATGGTGGGTCATTTGCTTTGGGATCCCTCCCAAACTGTTGACAACAAAAACATCACTATTTCCATGATAATTAGCTGTGTAGGCAATTTGCTTGCCATCCGGAGAAAACCGTGGATTAAGTTCTTCTCCGACAGGTGTACTAAGATGTTGGGCAGTGCCTCCGTTTTTTGAAACAATCCAGACATCCCCTCCATACACAAAACAAATTTGATCATTAGAAACATCGGGGTGACGAAGTAATTTTGCATTAATCTGTGAGAAGCCGAAGAAAGGCAGCAAGCATCCTAAAAGGACCAGGATATTTTTTTTCATTAGGTGATTGTTTTATTAAAAATCAATAACAAGATAGCTTATTTCTTAACTATAAAAATCAACTTCTATGTAACTAATAACTAATGAAATTGATACAAGCGGTTATAATTCTATTTGAAGCTAATATTGGATAAATGAATATAAAATCTCCTAAGCTGGACGAGCCGAAACCTAAAATAGATTGATGGGAAATTGATGAAAGATTGATGGGAGATAGATATATCAATCCACTCAATCTCTTCAGTCTTGTGCCTTTTAAACTCCCGAACCAATTTTTAATCTTTCGCCAGAAAATACATGAAAATCAGAAATATGATATTAAAAATCGAAAACCCTATTATTGAAACTCAGCCTTGGAATTCTTACCTTCACCGCTTTATGATTCCTATTATATAATTCAGAAAAATGTTCATGGAAAAATATGATGTAATTGTAGTTGGAGCTGGCATAAGCGGAATGAGTTTTGCTCATTACGCCGCTAAGGCTGATTATAAAATTCTGGTGCTGGAGAAATCTGATCGAATTGGGGGGACTTTTCACTCAACAACAATGGAGAATGAGGGCTCTGATTTTTGGATAGAGCTTGGTGCGCATACGTGCTACAATTCATACAGAAACCTTATTGAAGTCATGGAAGATTGTAGCATTGATGATCAGATTTCTCCCAGAGCAAAAGTGCCTTTCAGAGTGTTGGTAAACGGCCAGGTAAAATCTTTCACTTCTCAAATAAATTTTCTGGAATTACTTGTTTCTGTTCCCAAGCTATTCTCTAAGAAAAAGGAAGGCGAAACAGTAGAGTCTTACTACGGAAGCATTGTTGGTAAGAAGAATTTCAAAAAAGTATTTTCCGCCTTGTTTAGCGCAGTGCCATCACAAAATGCAGATGATTTTCCAGCGGATGCATTGTTCAAAAAACGTAAGCGAAGAAAGGATGTTTTGAAGCATTATACGATGAAAAATGGCCTGGAATCCATTATAACAGGAATTGCCAACAATCCTAACATAGAGATAAAATGTGGTATTGAAATAGTTGAGATTATACAAACTGATGAAGGATTCAAAGTAAAAACAAAATCCGGGGAATTCTTTTCTACTTACCTTTCTATTTGTACCTCCCTCACTTCCGTTCCAAAATTAGTAAACAACATTGCACCAGATCTTGCTGAAAAAATCTCCGGGATCAAGTTCCAAGAAATTGAATCTTTGGGCGCAATCGTTTCAAAAGATGCTACAGCATTAAAACCATTCGCAGGCCTTGTTCCGATCAATGATGATTTCTTTTCCGCAGTTTCGAGAGATACCGTTCCCGATGAAAATTACAGGGGATTTACATTTCATTTCAAGCCTGATATTTTATCAACCGAACAAAAACTGGAGAAAGTGTGCAAAGTTCTGGGGATTAAAAAAGATCAAATACTCGATACACGGGAGAAGCTCAATATTGTTCCCTCGTTAAGACTTGGACATTACGAACTGGTTGATGAAATAGATCAACTATTAGAGGACCAAAATCTATTTCTCAGTGGGAATTATTTTGCCGGACTATCCATTGAAGATTGTGTGTGTCGATCAAAAGCGGAGGTGGACAGGATGGTGAAAACATAAAAAGAATCTCATAAACTAATTCGTAAAGCACGCAAACAGCAATTATCCTCGAACCGATTCCGAGGTCTGCTGGCTAGCTGAATGATCATCCCAAATAGCCAACAGATCCCAGAACAGGTCTGGGAATTAATTAAAACTCACTACGACAGCGATATCAACAGGGATATTTTTATCTCCTTGAATCCCTGGTGTCCAGTTATTTAATTCTTGCATAATGCGAATGGATTCATCTTTCAACTTACTATTTTTGTAGGCCAATATTCCAAAATCCGATGCATCGCCATTTTCATCAATGTGCATGGATACTTTCACGCTACCATTTTGTCCTGTTTTATTTGAATACTTTGTAGTAAGCCGCTCTATATCTTTTGCCAAACCATTCGGTCCGCCATTTTTGTAATTGGGAAATTTTTGCATATTCATCATCGTTTGATTATTCGCTCTCAGTACGTCTACTGGTGTGTTTTTGAGTAGTTCGTGATTCCGATAATCATGGGGTGCAGGAAAATATATACCTTCAGTAAGCGACAAATGATATATGCCTTTTTTTAATTTGAAGGTACGATAATAGGGCTCTTTTCCATCTGATTTTGCTGCACCAGCTTTCGTGTAATACCCAGTGTGTGATACCATCCAAAAAATTATTTTATTTTTTGGTAGTTCAATTTCAAATTTTCCCTGCGCATCAGTAATGACGTGCGTGTATTTGCCTTCCAACACAATATTTGTATTTCTATAAGGGTGATCATCTTTATTATCTAACAAAAGAAAATAAGCATTTACTAAAGGTGTGCCATCTTCAGCGACAACGGTACCACTAATTTTTGCCAATTCTTCCTGATGCTGAACAAAAGGCACGGATACGGGATTTTCGATGATGGATTTTTCGGGATTTGGTAATTCAACTTCTTCAAAAACAATCTCCCGTTCTGCAAAGGCAAAAACAAGTAAAGCGACAAGCGGCAATGCCATGAATAATTTCAACTTTTTAATGGTAAGCGATTTTTTCTTTTTCATCATTTCCATACGCTTTTTGTTGAGGGAATAGTTTAGGTTGTTCGTAAAACCTATTATTTTTACTCCCATTAATTGATTAATTAATAATGCCTGGTACTGGCCGGGGCTGTAGCCTGCAAGCAAAACGCCCTGGTCCGCCAGGAACTCGTGATTTTGTTTGATCGATCTTTCGTACAACCAAACGACCGGATTCATCCAGAACAGAACTGTCAGCAGTTCTATTATCAACAAATCTATCCAATGCCGCTCCAGAATGTGCACCTTCTCATGAGCGATAATATTGGATAATTCTTCTTTTGAATAATTTTCAATATTTATAAATACCACCTTAAAAAAGGAAAATGGCACTGTGCTTTTCTTAAGATTGATAGTGGTGATTCCATCAATGATCGACTTTTTACATTTCTGCATTTTGATTAATATGATCGACGTTTGCAGC
>DAOVVI010000513.1 GCA_030637245.1 Cyclobacteriaceae bacterium | reverse complement strand
GCCACTTCTCTGTATGCTTTTAAAGTGTATTTCTACAAAAAGAAAAAAGTTTGCTTTTTGGAATAACTGAATTATGCAGGTTAGCAATGTCAGGTCACTTTTTATTTGGAATTTCCCCAATCACTTCAAATCCAAAAATATCTGCCAAATGCCCTTTTATTTTACTTGCAACCTCGTCCATATCCATGGATTTGTTCAATTCATTATCCAATGAGGTAACTGCTTTATTTGTAATGCCACAAGGAATTATGTTATTGAAATAATCCAGGTTTGCATTCACATTGAATGCAAATCCATGCATGGTCACCCAACGGCTGGTTTTCACACCAATGGCACAAATCTTCCGTGGATTCCTTTTTTCAATATGATCGAGCCAAACACCTGTTAAACCTTCTATTCTACCCGCTTCAATTCCATAATCTTTTAACGTAAGGATAATGGCTTCTTCGAGGTATCGGAGATATCTATGTATGTCGGTAAAAAAATTATCAAGATCAATAACCGGATAGCCCACCAATTGTCCTGGTCCATGGTAGGTAATATCCCCTCCCCTGTTGATTTTGTAATAGGTCGCTTCTTTTTGTTTGAGCCCTTCTTCGTTCAAAAGCAGGTTTTCCTCATTGCCACTTTTTCCAAGGGTATAAACGTGTGGATGTTCGCAAAAGAGCAGGTAATTTGATGTTTCTTTTTGCTGATCTTCCTGTAAATCCCGGTTTTCAAGTTTTACTGCAATGATTTTTCGGAACAATTTTTCCTGGTAATCCCATGCTTCCTTGTAGTCAATCTTGCCGAGATTTTGAAAAAAGACCTTTTTATTTAGTTTAATATTCACCCTGAGCGATATATGATTCTAACATTTTAAACTCACCTTGGGGCGTTATGGTTATATTGTTAATTGAAGCAGGTAGTAATAGTGTCTCACCTTTAGTGATTTCAACAGCGCCATGAGCATATTCCAATTTTAATCCTCCCTCCATACACACGTAAATCACGAATGAATCCAAATTTGAATGGTCTATATCAACAGGTTGATTAAAGTGTAACTTATTAGTTGTGAAGTATTCGCACGATACTAAATTGACAATCTCATTTATTTTGTCCTCATAAAGCGATTTAACTTGTTCATGATAGGTGAAGTCAATGGCTTCTAAGGATTCTTCGGTATGGAGTTCTCGTTTGTTCCCCCTATCGTCAGTTCTGTCAAAATCGTAAATTCTGTAGGTGAGGTCAGAAGTTTGCTGGATTTCTGTTAGCAGACAACCTTTGCCAATGTGGTGAACCCTTCCGGCCGGAAGGAAAAATACATCATTAGCTTTTACCTTCTCAATATTCAAAATATCCATAAGCAGGCCATTATTGAAATTTTCAAGATATTGCTCTTTAGTCAAAGGCCCGTTGAAACCTGAACTTAGCTCCGCCCCGTCATCGGCCTGCACGATATACCACATTTCAGTTTTACCAAAAGAATTATGCCGTTTTAACGCAACTTCATCGTTGGGATGTACTTGTATTGAGAGATCGGCATTTGCGTCAATGAATTTCACTAAAAGTGGAAATTTATTTCCGAATTTGTTATAAACGCTTTCACCAACCAACCGGCCTTTAAACTCCTGTATCAGATTATCTAGCTTTCTTCCTGCCAAATGCCCCTGGCTAACAATAGAAATATCTTCAGCATAAGCACTGATTTCCCAGCTTTCGCCACAATTGGGCAATTCTTTAAACTCTTTATTTAGGATAGTATTTATTTTATTCCCACCCCAAATCTTATCTTTGAATATTGGATTAAATATCAATGGATACAAATCAGACATAATTATTACTTTCATGAATATATGAGCAAAAATAAGGAATTGGGTCAAGAAGGAGAGCAATTGGCGGCAGATTATTTGAAGAAAAATGGTTGGAAAATCCAGGAGACGAATTATCGGTATAGCCGATCTGAAATTGATCTGATCGCTTTAAAAAATGATCTCTTGATATTTGTGGAAGTTAAAACCAGAACAAATACAACTTATGGACTACCGGAGCATTTCGTTGATGAGAAAAAGGCTGAGAACATCATGAAAGCTGCAGAACATTATATCAGGGAACATGATTGGAAGAGCAATATCCGGTTTGATATTATTTCAATTATTAAAAAGGTGCGCCTGGAACTGGAGCACATTGAGGACGCTTTTTATTAATACGCGGCAGGGAGAAGTAGTAGTTGGCAGTTGCAGGAGGCAGTTACTTCTACTTAAAACTGGTACTGACAACTGTTACACCTGATCCAATATAAAAAGTACCGCCGCGCCAACAATGGCCAAAGCCCCTACAATAGATAAAAAACTAATACCGAAAAGAGCTCCAAGCAATAAAAGAACCAATCCGACACTACCAACAATAATTGACGAGTACATTAAGTTCGAAAGCTCATTTACCCGATCCGTATCATTTATAGAGTGAGCATTGTTTGCCTCT
>DAOVVI010000506.1 GCA_030637245.1 Cyclobacteriaceae bacterium | reverse complement strand
TTGATTGTGAGAAAACATCACGGTTTTCAAAACTACATTTACATCCGTCACATTAAAACCTATAAGTTCATTCTCTATTAAAGCTGCAAAAGAAATGAAATAAGAGCTGGCACTTTGCCTGATGATATTTATGTTTTTTATATTATCGACAGGTCTTTCAAAGAAAAAATTATAATTTGTCTGGCCGACTTCATTGCTTTTTGAACCCCAGAAATAAGTCTCAGTTTTAAAATTTCCTGCTTCTGCTACTAGCAAAAATAAATCTCCTTCAGCACTCAAATGAACAGAATTAGATCTGGGCGGAGCTAATTTTTCAGGCTCTAAATAGTATTGTTTAAGTGGTGTTTCAGTTCCGATTTCGAAAATCTGAAACTCTGCTTTGCTGGAATTTTCTTGAACTACAATGTAGTTGTAAATCACAAATTTCGATCTGTTATTACTAAATGATATTTTTGGAGAAAACCCTTCTTTCTCCTCCATGCCAAAGACATAATTGGTAGCTGAAAATTCTGCTCCGGTTTTCAAATCAAAATATCTAAAAGTTATCCTGATCTGCCTTTCATCTTCTGTTGTTGTCAGACTAAAAGCAACAACCGTATCGCCTTTAATAAATACTTGTGGTACACTTTCATCAATATTGAATTCTACTTCCTTTTCCCACTTTTCGAAAAAATATTGATCATAACGCCCAAGCTTCATCGTATTTTTCTTCACCTCCTGAAGCATGACAAATTCCTTATCTTCCAAAGGAAATGTATAGGCTACGTCATATGGAAGAAATGTTTTTTTATATTCAAATTCTTCTTCGGAAAAGATGTTTTGGCCAGAGCAAACTATTGGAAGTAGAAATGAGATCAGGGAAAAGAACAAGCATCCTACTACGTACTGGGAACTGGGAACCGGGTTCTGGGGACTAGACATTTTATCAGAAAAAAAAATACTGGTTACTGAACTATTCATTTTAAACTTCCTCAGCTTCCACAGCTTTTACTTCAGGGATCATGGATTTTAGAAGGTTTTCGATGCCGGATTTAAGTGTTACTGTTGCAGATGGGCAGCCGCTGCATGCGCCTTGCAAATAAACTTTTACGATACCATCTTCAAAAGATCTATATTCTATTGCACCTCCATCCTGCTCTACAGCCGGTTTAATATATTCATCGAGAATGCCCATAATTTTCACATCCATTTCAGTTTCCACTACTTTTTCCTCCAGTGCAGATTCCTTCAATATTGGCTTTCCTGATTCAAGGAAGGTTTTTATATGCTCCTTCAATTCATCTTGTATTTCCATCCACTGTTTGTCTTCAGTTTTGGTAACTGTGATAAAATTGCTCATATAAAAAACCCTTTGCACATAATCATAGCCAAATAATTCAGCAGCTAAAGGTGCGATTTCAGCGCTTTCCAAATCCGGAAAATCATAGTTTTGACCAGGTTCTACCAGCATATAGTCCGCTACAAATTTTAGTGAATTCGGATTAGGATTTGCTTCTAAGTATATATTTATTGATTTATTTTCCATTGACTAAATATCGTTTTCTGTATTAACTCTTTTCATCCCAACTTGTTCACCTTCTGTGCTAGCGACTGTCAAAGCTACCGTTGCATCTCCGGTTATATTAACAATAGTTCTCAACATATCAAGTGGGCGATCCGGCGCTACAATCAATGCCAGGCCGGCGGCAGGAATTCCTGCAGCTTCCAGGACAATCACAAGCATCACCATACCGGCGCCCGGTACACCCGCCGAACCAATAGATGCCAGAACTGCGGTGAGCACAATCGCCAACTGACTTGTTAACGTAAGTTCCAATCCCATAGCATGAGCAATAAATACAGCAGCCACACTTTGATATAAGCTCGTGCCATCCATATTAATTGTCGCCCCCAAAGGCAATACGAAGCTGCTTACCTCCTCAGAGACATTGAGATTCTTTTCCACGCTTTCCATGGTCACCGGAAGCGTAGCAGAGCTGCTGCTCGTGCTAAATCCCAGCAATTGAGCATCCCTGATACCTTTAAAAAAATCTTTGTATTTTACTTTCGTGAAAAGTTTTAATAGTGTTGGATAAACGATCAAAATCATAATCACCAAGCCAATCACAACGGTAAGGGCATACAGCATCAAAGCGCTAAGTATTTCAAGCGCTTTTGATGGATCATTTCCAGCTATTTCAACAATCAGTGTAGAAATAAGTGCAAAAACTCCATAGGGAGCAATCATCATGATATAATGGATGATCTTGATAATTACATCGTTCAGGCCTTCAAAAAAACCAATGACAATGTTTTTCTTTTCCGATTTAATTTGCAGAAGTGCAATTCCAAAAATTATGGCAAAGAATACAATTTGCAACATATTGGAATTCTTTGAGGCCGAGTCAACTAGATTATCAGGAATGATGTTTATCAAAGGTTGCAACGGTCCTTCGTCTTTTAATTGTTTCGCTACATCGGTTTTCTGAACGGCATCCTGCTCGAACATGCCCATTAGCTCAGTCCTGGTTTCCTTTGTAATGATTTT
>DAOVVI010000071.1 GCA_030637245.1 Cyclobacteriaceae bacterium | reverse complement strand
GGTATTGGCACCATGGAGCTGCTAACATTTGTGAGTGTATTAATAGGACAGGTACTCACCGGTTTAATTGCGGATCTGCCCAATAACAATGTGTTAATTATCAGTTTGGTAATGTTCGCTTTGGCTTTAACAGGATGGATTTCCAGCAGAAAAATTTCAGCAGTTGAACCGGAACCTGTCAAAAATTTTAAGGATACCATCAATCCTTTCAAATACCTGTATGAATCCTACAATTGGTCAAAATCTGTCAAAGGGCTGAATTATACTATTTTTGGTTTGGGTAGTTTCTGGCTGGTAGCAGCCATGTTGCAAATGAATATATTGGAGCATGCACCCCAATATTATGGAATGAGTATTACTCAAACTTCCTTTGTTATTGCTATAATTGCCATAGGTATTGGCTTAGGTTGTTGGGTGGCTGGCCTGATAGCTAAAGACCGGGTAGAAATAGGCCTGGTGCCTATCGGTGGAATCGCCCTTAGTATTTGCCTGACAATATTTGCTACTGTGGAAATGTCATCCACCAAATTTACCATCCTGCTATTTATAGCCGCCTTTTTCGGCGGACTTTATAAAGTGCCGCTAAATGCGTGGCTGCAACAAAGAGTGGAGGGGAGAAAGTTAGGTAATATACTTGCCTATAACAACATAGTAGTATTCCTGTGCATACTCATTGCCTCTGCAATATACGCATTTGTCATCACCTATTTTGATACGATTACTGTATTTATATTTATTGCTGTGATCTCCTGGATCATGACCATCATTACCCTGGTAAACATCCCGGCCATGATGGTACGGTTTATCGCTGACGCAATAGCCAAACTCTATTTTAAATTTGACCTTCGGGGTGCAGTACATATCCCTCAGAAAAGTGGTGGGCTGCTAATTGCCAATCATCAATCGATGATCGATCCGCTGATTATTGTTGCAGCAGTACCACGGATGGTACGATTCGTGATGGCACGTGAAATCTATGAAAATCCATTCATCCACTGGCTGGTGAAGCGTATGAATGTGATCCCCGTGACAACAAATATAGGAATAGGCAGACTGGAGGAGTTTACACGAATATGCCAGGAAGAAATAAACCAGGGCCATTTGGTGTGTATTTTTCCGGAAGGGCAAATAAGTAGAATCGGACATTTACTGGAATTTAAAAAAGGGATCGAATACATCGCAGAGGGTATCGATGCACCAATTATTCCTCTTCATTTGGCAGGAATCACGGGCACCCCGTTTTCATTTGATGTCGGAAGTTCCAAACCTATTGTTAATTTTCGCTCATTTAGAAAGCCCATTTCAGTCAGTATTGGAAAACCAATTTATCATCAGCAATCTGCCTTTCACCTGAGGCAGCGTATTCAGGAATTAACCTCAGAAACCTTTGAGCGTAGAATTAAGAACCATCATACTTTGGGGTACTTTTTTTCTAAAGTGGCCAAAAACAGCAACAGTGTTGCTATTTCAGATTCTGAAGGAGCTAATTATTCCTATGCGCAACTTTTCAAAAAAGCAACAGGGCTGAGTCAATACCTGACAACTCACGTTGGTCAGGTTCAAACGGTTGGCATACATGCACAGCCAGGCACCAATGTATTGTTGCTGAACATTTCTTTGGCCCTGGCCGGTATAACTTCAACAAATATAAACCCTAATCTCGATGAGAAGAACAAGCGGACAATCCTCGATAAATGTGATGTATTGATTGGCGATATTGGCCCAAATCAATCTTTGCCGGGGAATATCACCTTGCACCAAATGAAAGATATCATGGACCAATCAGTCAACCTAAAAAAAACAATAGTTAAAGGAAAAACTGAGGACAAGCTGATCCAAAAAAATGATCTGGCTACGATAGCTTTTGAGAAAAATGAAAAGGATCAATGGGTAGAAATTGGGCTAACGCATCAAAATATCCTGGCCTCTGCAAAAGGGTTGATGCAAATTTTTAAAGTTCAAAAAAGCAAAAAGATTTTATCAACCATGCCTTTGCATACAGCCTATGGATATAGCCTCAATCTTTGGTTGCCTTTGCTCACAGGAATGACAATTATTCAGGCCGATAGGACAGGTGACATCAAAGAACTAATAGATACGATTATAAAGCAAAAGGTTGACATCCTGTTTGCGAACGATCAGGAGGTCCGTCAACTTTATGAATCAGGCAAGCCTGAAGTCTGGAAAACCATTGAAACCATTGTTACCGGAAAGGATGCTGTGGCACCAGAAATACAAAAAATCCTTCATCAGGATTTTAAGGTAGCCATACATGAAAGCATTGGCTTTACGGAGTATGGAGCAGTGATTGCCGTGAGTTCTCCGAATTACAAACTCAAAGATATTGGAGGCTTACCGATTACCCAGACCGGAAACAAGACCAACAGCTATGGACGGCCAATTCCCGGAATCGCGATTAAGGTGGTCGATCCAGACAATTACGATGTCGAATTGGGAGCTAATGAAATCGGCGCAATGCTGCTAAAGGGAGCATGCTTGAGTTGTGCTTCAGATAGAATTGCCAATGATCAAATCACATGGGTGAAGAGCGGTTATGAAGGTGCCATTGATCAAGATGGTTTTGTGATACTTGAGAGGGATTCGATAGAATAGTGATGGTACAATCAAATAAAATTGTTAAATCTTTAAATGAAGTATTTAGGTACAGACATAATCACATTCCTTTCTGGTTCAATCATCGAAACTGTCAAAATATGCTTCAGTAGTTTGTAAGGACTTATAACCCAAGGATTCACCAATAAACCCCTGATGTGGCATTTGTGATAACTTCCAAATATTAATAGTAATGAGCCTGGTATTTTTTACCTTCAAGCAGAGATGTGGGAAGGTGGCTCGCGAGTTCCATTTATTGCTAGCAGCTCCTCCATATTTGCAAAAGAACCTCAAAGCAGGCAAATGATTTGTTTTAGTGATATGTTGGCGACATTGGCTGAATTGGTTGATGAAGGGATTATAAATAAAGGTTGTTTCTACAGCCACAGTTTTTTGCCGATTCTTAAAAATCCTAACTATAACAAATCCATCAGAAATGAATTGATTATTGAAAAAAATACAGACTTTTGAGAACAGGCCTCATGATGAGTTTTTAAAATAGATTAAATTTAAGAATATGAAATTATTAAACACGCTATTAATTATAGTACTATGCCTCTCGTGTTCTGCCCCTCAAGTACAAAAAAAACCAATGGTTGCAGTTGTAGTCTGGGATGAAAATGCCCAGGAAGGTCAAAGCCTGGGTGAAATTAGAGTTTACCAGCTCGGGGAGCCAGTTCCTGGCCTGAAAGTGAAAATCAAATATGAAGGAACGGCAAGCGAAGGTATTGATTATAGGTGTTATGATAATGTGCTAACCGTCGATAAATATCAAAAAGTAGTCGTTCGCCCCATATTGGATGGAATCGTTGAAGGGCCAGAGGATGTTACTGTCAGGATACTGGAAAGCGATGACTACGAAATTGACACAGAATATGGTAATGCTTCAGTTACAATTTTTGACGGAGATTTACCGGATGTTGAATTTGAAGCCTCATCTTCAATACATGAGGAATCAATTGAAAAGGGTGAGGTAAAAATTAGGTTATCTAGGACGTACGATAAGGATGTAGAAATAGATTACACTGTTCAGGGAGTACTGGCGGTTGAAGGAGAAGATTTCCAGTTTGATTCCAACAGACTTGTAATCCCTGCCGGTGAAACAGGCGGATCAATAAAGTTCCGGGTTAAAGAAGATGATGTACCCGAAGATGAGGAAACAGTTGTTATTCGGATGGTTGGAGCTATTAATGCAAGTATAGCCACCATCGAATCACACTACTATACAATCAAAAATGATGATGGAGAACCCAACCGTAGTGTCGTGTATGACCGGATTTATGGAGCGCTTCTGGGATTCAGAGCCGGTTGTGCCATGGGAGCGATTACAGAATACAATTGGCCCCAGGACAGGATCCAGGAAATATTTGGTTTCCAGGACGAATTTATTCCATACAAACATTATGGGGACACCTGGACTCATCCTGCAGGTGCTACGGAAGATGGTGGCGAACGGCATAAATTGATTTGTACGGCCATCATCGAAAAACAGGACCGTATAAGTTACAAGGAGCTGAAAGATGTTTGGCTGAGGGATTGTGAAATGGAAGACATGTTTTATATGACACAAAATTATGATAGAGTTCTTTTAGCTTTCGCAAAGTGGGGTGTGGAGCCTGCAGATATGCCCATCACAAAATTCGGTAAACCGAGAGATCTTGGAGAGCATATTCACCTGACAGCCCGTACTTTCCAGGCCTTGCCTTGTATTAATGCCGGTGACCCGGAAAACGTAATCGCAGATATGAACGATATGGGCAAGTTGTATTATGAAGATCCCAATGACGATGCTTTTGCCTGGGGGGCTGTGTATAATGCGGCGATGGCATTGGCCATGCTCCCGGATGCCACTGTAGAGTCTGTAATTGATGGCGCGCTGAAATATGGCACACCGGAAATTGAGGAGGAAATCAGGTATGCAATTGCCATTACGGAAAAATATGATGATCCGATGGACAGGGATATGTGGCAGGAACTTTCGGATATGTATATGGATCCCGAAAGTAAATACAACGCATTTGCCAGAATTGAGAAGTATCCTAATTCAAGCATTTTTGAAAACGTAGGTTTTGCATTTGCTTTGTTTAAGGCCACCAACGCGGATATCAGGCAAAGCGTGCTGATAGCGACAAACAGAGGCTACGATGCGGATTGTACTGCTGCAAGTGCAGCCGCGCTTTGTGGAGCCTTGTCGGGAACTTCCAAAATTCCTGCAGATTGGATTGAAACACTTGACTCTGGTACTGGGCTTAATCCATATACCAATGCACATTTCACAAATAAAGCCACTGCCGATGGATTGTATAGAGCATTGCAGCAAAAAGTGTACAGAATGGAAAAAGAAGCGAATGCCATGAAGAATAACAAAGAGGAAGCAAAAAAAATTAAGGATTATGTTAGCCTTATGAAAAAGGCTGGTGTCATAGATTAATTGACATTGTATTTATACGACCATCTTTAGTATATAATGACGAGTATCTTTTCTTCAATTAGCAAGCTAAGGTTTACAAGATCAAGGTATCGTTTTAGAACAAATATGAGTTAAGATAATTCTGATTTTTTTTTTATAATCAAAACAGATAGGAGTTACAAAATGAGACAATTTACAAGAATGATTTGCCTGATAGTTTTTGGTTTGTTAGCCATTAGTACTATAGTAAATGCACAAGAGGATCGGAATCAAGATACAGATGGCAAGACAATTAAGTTAATGAGCTACAACCTAAAGTTTGCCAGTCCAACTTTTGAGCCATCGTGGGAAGTCCGGCGCGAAATGCAAGTAAATATGATTCGTAAGTATAATCCTGATATCATCGGTACACAAGAAGGACTAAAAGAGCAGATTGATTATTTGCAAGACCAATTGACTGAATATGTAGTTATTGGAGAAGGCCGAAAAGGTGGTGATGATGATGAGCATATGGCCATTTTTTTTAAAAGAGAGAAGTTTCGCCTAAGGGAAATGGGAAGTTTTCAGCTCTCAGAAACCCCGGAAGTAATAGGCAGTGGTCCAAGCGTTAATCCTCGCATGGTCACCTGGGCCCGATTGGCAGTTATTAACAGACCGACAGATGGAAAAACTAGTCCCTATCCCATGGATTACAGAGGCCATTGGGAGAATACTCAGGAATTTTATGTATTTAACACGCATTACTTTAACGGTCGTAAAGATTCTTTGGCAAGATTAAATGCATCAAAGTTAATCCTGGAAAGGATAAATTCGCTCAACCGTTTTGGTGCATGGACAGCAGAGCGTCCTGTTTTCTTAATGGGGGACTTTAATTGCCGTCCCGGTAGTGCACCATACAAAGTATTGGTAGGGGATGAAAATTCAACGGATGCTGATTTACTTAAAAATTCTTTTGAAGATCATAAGGAGATTGATTGGATCCTTTATAAAGGAGGCGTGAAAGTGTTGAAGTACGAAGAAGTTGATTATAATGTTAATGGTACTTATCCATCCGATCATAAACCGGTATTTGTTGAATTTCAGATTCTTGTCAAATAAATCAAACATCATGCAGTTACGCTTCAATAATTATTTAATAATTGCACTATTTGTCTTCAATAGTTCATGTACCCAAACAGAGCAGGAGCCATTCACCTTTGTTCAGTTGTGTGATACTCAATTAGGGATGGGAGGGTACGAACATGATGTCCAATCATTCGAACAGGCAGTAAAACAAATAAACGAAATCAATCCTGATTTTACGGTGATCTGTGGTGATCTTGTTAATAATGCTTCAGATAGTTCTTATTCTGATTTCTTAAAAATCAAAGAAGAATTTAAAATCCCTTGCTATGTTGCTCCTGGAAATCATGATGTAGGAAATATTCCAAATGACACCACACTCAACTATTATCGAAAGACCATAGGAAAAGATTATTATACATTCCAAAATAAAGGATATTCATTTATTGTAACCAACACTCAATTATGGAAAATCAACGTGGAAGACGAATCAGGAAAACATGACAGTTGGTTTAAGCATACATTGGATAGTCTGGGCAACAATAATACTCCCGTGTTTGTGATAGGTCATTTTCCAATATTCCTGGAATCCCCTGATGAAGAAGAAGTTTATTTCAACCTTCCTCTAGATAAGCGAAAGGATATTTTGGCTTTATTCGAGAGCAATAAAGTGAAGGCATACCTTTCAGGCCATAAACACGAGACCGTGATCAATAGTTATGAAAACATCCAGTTGGTAAGCGGTGAAACGACCAGCAAAAATTTTGATGGGCGACCTTTAGGATTTAGGCTCTGGGAAGTTTCTACAGACACTATTTTGCATCGATTTGTTCCCTTAGAAGCTTTAGAAGAAGAGAAATATGAAGAGGATTAAAAAGGTCAATTGGATGGATTTGACATTTTACTAATAGCAATTTACATGGTATATTCTGATAGTAGCTAACAACAGCTTATTCTGTCATTTAACAATAAGAATTCACCTATAACTTCCAAGCAATAAATTTAATAATATGAAATTCCTAAACACCCTTTTAATTCTATTCCTTACCTATTCTTTTTCTTATGGTCAATTACTAGGAACAAGCATTCAAAAATTTGATGTATTACCAGGCAATGATCCACAGACGAATAAAGTAAATCTTCAAAAGGCCATTGATTGGGCAGCCACTTCCGGGTCTGCTCTTTTTGT
>DAOVVI010000345.1 GCA_030637245.1 Cyclobacteriaceae bacterium | reverse complement strand
TTTTGAAAAAACCAGGCTGCCGGCCATCTTTGGAGTAAAAGAAGCAACCGGTAAATAATCTTCCTGGCTTCTTTTATCATATTCGATTGTAGCTTTTTCTCCAATAATTTCAGCAATTTTGTATAAAAACGCATCAGGATCATTTTCAGCCTCCGGCGCCCCGAAGTTTTCAATTACTTCAAATAGATCGGCGGCCATCACTGTCAGGGCCAGCTCAGGGAGCTTATAATCAAACTTAAGGAGAGAATTTATTTGAAATGAACCATCATTGATGTTACCACTTCCAAATCCGGAAGCTGTCAATTTCGCATTTCCACTTGATTCAACAAAATTAACAGGCCCTTCAAATTCAATTGCTCCTGTTGCATCGTTATATGCGAAGATTTTTCCACTAAATTTATTTCCATTTGTTTTGGCAGTGTCTTCAATCATGAACATCCCTTTTTCAGAATTGAAATACATGACACCATCCGGTTTGAAAAAGTCTTCGTCTAAATCTATTCTCTTTTCTTCAGCAATGGTTGCATACAATTCATTATTTAAACTTCCATAGTGCAACCCGGCATTAAGCATTTTACCATTTTCAGTTATAGCCTGGTTAAAATTGAATATCACATCCTGAGTCTCCTCATCCATACTTGAATATTTTACCCAGGTAGTATTATCCTGGCGAGATTGGAAATCAAATTGAATAAAGCCCTCCAATTCCAATGCTCTGTTTCTTGCATACATGGTTACATCCCCTTTATAGTACATGCCTTCAGAAATTCTCAACTTGCTTTCCTCACTAATAATTCCACTTGCAACTGTTTGTAATTGAGCTCCTTTAATTTTAGGATCTTTCCAAAGTTCAAACTTTCCAAACTTGATATTAAACGTATCTTTAAGGGCATTTACAAATTCGTAAGTCGCATCACCTGAAAAACTCGTTCTGGAATGAATTCGAATGGTTCCATTAATCAACCTATGGTACTCATTCAAAGTATCGATAACAATGGTAGTATTATACATCTCTCCAATTTGAGCATTTTCTAATATGCGCACTTCATTATTTTCAGGGGTTATCATTGCATCTCCAACAATGATGTACGGGATGCCGGATACTTTAAGCTCACTGGTTTTAATGTCGTATTCTGCTGCTTCCGCATTAAATGCCAAAGAATCCAATTCCTCTCTGGTAGCATAGAAATATGAGTTTTCGATATCAATCTCCGGTGGTTTTGTCATATATACTTTTTGTTCCTGAAGGTTCCATTGAGCTTTGGAGATAGATGTTTTAAATTGAGCATATGGAAAATCAAGGGCAGCCATACCTTCAATTTCAGGGCTGATATCTGCAATGTCGCGATTGAAATCAAATTCTAACCTGATATCATTGCCTGTGAGCAGTGGTTTTTCAGAGTTATCAGATGCCAATTCAAAGAAAGAATGTGTGGCCATCAGGTTGGTTTCAGAGAATGTAAATTCATCGGATTTTGATTCAAATCCTCTTGTTGTCATGGTACCACTGCCATTTACACCAGTTGCAGTTAGGTCGATAAACCCATCAAGCGTTGCAGAATTATTATACAATCGAAAGCTATCCAGTTGATTTCTTACAATCATATGATCTTCTTTTGGCATCCATTTCATATTGAAGTTATCCGTATAGATATCGGGAAAAGAAGCACCATTAAGATCTCCTTCATTTAATTTAAAATTCGTTCCCTCTGCTACCATGGAATCGAGGTAGAAAACATAATTATCAGAATATGATGAACTGGTTAAGTAGTCAATTTTTCCTTCTCCGACAAGTCCGTTATTATCCAGATGAATCTTGTGGTGAATTTTTCCCGGGCCACCATACAGTGCAAATCCATCCTGGGGAATAATATGTTCAAATCCCAGGGAATTGTCAGGCATGATTTTAAGCTTTTCCTTGAATTCCGGGAGGATCCCACCTGTTACAAAGGTTCCGGCAAAGCCAATTGTTGAAGGATCACTACTACTTAAGCTATCGATACCAAATGGCGGCACGATAAAATAAACTGATTTATCGTACGCCCCTCCCAGCGTTTCTTCAGATTCAAAGTAAACAATTGCCCCGCGTTCAGCATCAAAGATTGGGTATTGCGGAAATATTTTCCTACCTGATTTATTATCAGGCCTGTTTATATAAAGTGTTCCGGTTGTGCTGTTATCAGCTGTAAGTTGTATTGTTTCATCTTCAAATAATTCAAGGGAAACCAGTTTATTGACAACTTGCTTTTTCTCATATAGACCTTCACCATCGATATAAAATTTTATAGAATCAATATTTAACAAATCGACTAAAAAGCTATCGTATCGAAATGTGAAATTTCTTCCAACGAATTCAAAATTCCCTGCAAATAGCTGCCCGTCAAATTTAAAATCTCTGTTTTTTAATAGTTTGATCTCATTATATTTAGGGTAAATATAAACGTCCAGTATTTCACTTATAAAAAATTTATCAATGCCTCTAACAACCAATTCATCAGAATCGAGATTAAGGGTAGCATTTGGTTTGTCTGCCGATAAAGATGAAATCAACAGATCGTCATAATCCTTCTTACTATTTTTTGAACGCACAAAATGAATCGCCTTGTCTTTAAGGTAGATTCTTCCTCCAATTGCATCGTATTCAATAAAATCAAGATACATCAAATGGAGCATTGCACCTCTTATCGCCTTCTCATTCAATTTGAGGTCATCAATAAGGTTCGTCACATAAAACTCGCGGGTTTTACGTTTCGCTCCATAGCTGTAAACTACCAAAAGTGGATTGAAATTATATACGCCTGTGAGCTCTTTAATTTCTTCAAAATCATAATATTCACCGGATTTAAAATAAGCCGGCAGCAAACTTTTTGCATTCATTATGGAAATATTGAGACTATCACTGTTCATATCCCAATTGATCATGTCGGCCTCTATACTCATGTTATAATAAGAGGTATTGAAGGGCCGCAGGTTATAACCATTTTTATCTTTAATGGCCACAAATCTTTTGTCATTAGTGTAGTACCTGGTTTTTACCGAGGGATGGGTAATTGAATCTCTGCCATGATAAATAGTGACTCTTGAATTGTATGAGGTAATTACAGAATCTTTAAAATTGAAAAGTCTGGAATAGGTCTTGAATTTTTTGCCTTCCTCATCCGAATATTCCAGTTTAGAATCTCTGCCATATACTGACGCCCCAATTAACTTACTGCCTTCCAAGGCAATACCGCCAATAAAAGTAAGGTGGTCATCCTCGAGACTCTCTATTCGAATATCATTTTCATAAGATATGAATTTTGGATACTTCGCATCTCCAACGCTATCGTGTCTTACACTTTTAAATTCAAAATAGCCATTTGCTACTTTGTTGATTTTTTCGCTATATGACAGTTTTACATTGCTGGCTTCCAAATAGGGATTTCGAGTGTTGAAGCTATATTTATCGAGATTTACGTAAATTTCATCAGGATCCTTTCCAGCTGCAGTCCAATCAAATTTTCCACCCTCGCCAACAAACAAATACTTGTCCAATAAAAATGAGCCTTTCGTCCCTGCCAATGTGGTTGAATCATATTTGGTGGCAATAATTAAGTCTGCCTGGCTGAAGGAAATAATTGCCCCTTCCTTTTCAGGTAAATCAGTTTCCAAAGCTGATTTATCGAATGTCA
>DAOVVI010000469.1 GCA_030637245.1 Cyclobacteriaceae bacterium | reverse complement strand
TTTTGAAGTTGTTCCCGAAGATGAGATTATTAATAATATCATGTACAAGGCGTACAGGGGATTAGACGGAGTAGAGGACCAGGATTCAATAGATAATCTAAATGAAGCCATCAATGATCGCTTCATTGCTATTGATGGTTACAATGTGCTGCTTACAGGCGGAAATATGCTGAGATCCTGGAGAACAGAATCACATTTATTGAAAATACTGGAAGATGTAAATATTGACGGCGTTATGTTTGTATCTATGTCCTACGCCTGGGAACCAAAAGTCGCTTTTGGGGGATTGGGTAATGCAGGTATAAGGTCATATATATATATGGACTTGTTTAATAAGGAAGCAAAAAAAGTATTTACATTAGAAGAACATGCTACCTCGAAAAAAGGTGTCGCACTCGTATCAGGCGCTCCAATTTTAAATTATGACAAACTACTACCTATGTGCCAAAATGCAACAGAGGAGTTGCTTGATGATCTAAATAAAAAATTACCTAAGTATATTAAAAAGGTGGATAAAAAGCTCTAGGTATAATTGAGTTTAAAGAATAAAATTCTATAGAGCCTTAGCTTTTTAAGCTAGGGCTTTTTTTTAATTCAATTCCTTTTTAATTATCTGCTGATAGTTGTAACTGAATCAAATTACTGTTTTTTTTTGCGGATACATACCAATATCCTGAGAGGTCGGTAACAATTATTTCAATCTTTCCAACTATCTAACCGGCCATTTTTAAAATATAAATAACGATTGTCCGGATAGATCCATTTTTCTGTTGTACCACTCGATACTGTTGTTTTTTGTATATCAGTAGGTTCTCCCCAACTATCTCTCGCCATCTCAAACGATATGCTTACCCAAACCTTACCATCGGCAATTAGCTTACCTTTGTTTTTGCCATATTTTGATATCATTGCCTCTAATCTGTCTTCACTATTCACCTGACTTAGCTGTACATCAATTTCCTCAAGTCTTTTTTCAAGGGAATCAATCATCTGCACAATGGTTGAGCGCTCTTTAGCTAATTGATCAATATTTTGATCATGTTGCTGAGCTTTAATGATAAATGGTAAAAACAAAAACATCAATATTAGAAATCGGGTCATGATAAATTTATATTTGAATTAATATCCTGTGTCGCAAACGCATGGCAGGAATAAGTTTTATAAAGATTTATATTTTATCATTCAGTCATTTCAACTAAAATAACAGTAGAACTCCTCCCTTCTTAAATCAAAAAGATCAGACTTTTGGTTACAAAAAACATAAACTTATTCCATGCTTTCCTCAAGCCTTCTGAGTTTGGTATAGTCTTTTTTGTCGATTGCTTTGCCGGATTTATTAAAGAACATCCATAAACCTTCCAAATTATCATTTTTATATTTTCCCTGGGATTCAACGTTGCCATTTTTATAGTAATATTTCCATTGTCCTTCCTTTTTATTTTTCGCATAGTTTCCTTCTGCGGCTAACTCCCCTTTTTCAAAGTATAATCTGGCCGGACCGTTTTTGACTCCATCTTTATAGGTGAACTCTTCCTGCAATGATTTGTCATTGTAATATTTTTTTAAAATTCCATTACCATTGTTGAGCGTTCCTGAGGACAATGAGTCGCCATAAGCAGTGAAATAAGCGCTTGCATTTAGCAGATTGCCATCCTGCCATGTTTCTTCAATTTTTAATACCTGGTTTTCATGGAAATTTCCCCACAATCCGTTTTCCTTTCCTTCCTTATACGAACCAATTACTTTCAAATTCCCACTACCATAATAGAAATACCATTGTCCTTCCTCCAGGTCATTTTCAAACGGGCCTTCAGCAATCAGATTACCCGGCTCGTCAAAATATTTCCAGTTCCCGGTTTTGAGATCTTTTTCATATTCACCAAATGAGTAAATCTTACCATTTTCATGATAGTTGTACCAGGTTCCTGTTTTTAATCCACCTTTGTATTGTCCACGTACACTTTTTTTATTGTCGGGGAAGTTTTCGATATATTCTCCGTCAAGCAATCCGTCTTCAAAGGAAATTTCCTTTTTAATTCCGGAAAATGGATAATAGTAGGTCCACTTTCCCATGGGGAGACCATCGGCATACTTTTCTTCAGCTTTCACAAAACCATTTTTATAATATTCTTTCCAATCACTTATTTCCTTATCATCCTGGTAAATTCCAGTGCGCTTTAGCTGATCATTTTCATAAAACTCTTCAAAATTGCCATATTTTTTCCCCATTTTATACTCCATCTCCAATTGCTTTGTTCCCGATATAGCCAAGTATTTGATATATTTCCCGTTGAGTGAATCATTGGTATAAAGTGCTTCGCTTTGTAGATGACCGGAACTATAATAAGATTTCCATTTTCCTACCTTCAATCCATTTCGATAATTGCCAATAAGCTTTACTTTTCCATTTTGATAGTATTCTTTCCAGTAGCCGATTCTGATATCATCTTTAATTTCTCCTTCTTCCTTTTTTTTTCGTCCCGGATAGTATTTCCGAAGGATGCCATCAGAAATACCATTTTCATAATAGGTTTCCATCGCTATATCTCCGGCATCATCATATGCCAGCCACACACCAATTCGCATATCATCTTCAAATCTTCCCATTTGAAGTACTTTCCCGTCACTAGTGTAATAGGTCCAGCTTCCTTGTTTAAGATTGTTTTCATCGACCAGGCCTTCAGACCGGATGGTGCTATCGGCAATATATTCAGTGATCAATTTGTGTTGGCCATATCCCTGATAAGCGAATAAGCCAAGTAAAGATATCGTGAGTAGTATTCGATT
>DAOVVI010000126.1 GCA_030637245.1 Cyclobacteriaceae bacterium | reverse complement strand
TATCAAACCCGCCCGCCGGCGAGGCAGGTAAATTTCAAATATCAATGATTAAATGTCGAATACAGTTTCGATTATTGATTTTTAGTTCATTGATAATTATTTGTATTTTGATGCTTGTAAATTGTTATTTATTTAATTGCTGTAATGATAGAATGCTTTAATTATTATTTTTCATTCTCTCATTGTCGCATTCAATCATTTCCTCATTCACTCTTTATATCATTAATTCATTTAAATTTAAAATACTCCTTCGCATTATTATAAGAAATGTTCTCCACCATTTTACCCAGCCAATCCATATCATTTGGTAATTCACCATTTTCTACATCCTTACCCAATAGATTACACAAGATCCTCCTAAAATAATCGTGACGTGGAAAGGATAAAAAGCTTCTGGAATCCGTCAGCATACCAAGAAACCGGCTTAAAAGCCCAAGATTGGATAACGCATTCATTTGCATTTCCATGCCTTCTTTCTGATCCAGAAACCACCAACCTGTTCCAAAATTGATCTTTCCCGCAATAGAGCCATCGTTGAAATTACCGATCATGGTTCCAATCAAATAATTATCTCTGGGATTGAGATTATAAATTATCGTTTTTGCCAGTTGGTCTTCAGCATCCAGTTTATCCAAAAATCGCGATATCGGCCGAGCCATTTCAAAATCGCCAATCGAATCAAATCCTGTATCCGGGCCCAGCTTTTTTACCATCCTTGAATTATTATTTCTCAAAGCACCGAGATGGAATTGTTGCGTCCAGCCCTTTTCATGATCCATGATGCCAAAATAAATCAGCATGGCTGATTTGAATTTCAAAATTTCAGATGGATTCAGGTCATTCCCATTTCTGATCTTATCAAAAATTGCTTCGATCTCCTGATCAGAATAATCTTCCGCATATATCTGCTCCAATCCATGATCTGAAAGCTTCCCTCCCAAAGCATCAAAAAAGTCATGGCGGGATTTTATGGCATCAATCAGGTGGTGGAAATCTGTGATATCCACATTTGCAACTTCTCCCAATTTATCCAGATACGCATTGAAGCTTAACTGATCTTCTACAGCCATAGCCTTATCAGGTCTGAACGTAGGCAATACCTTCACATTAAATCCTGATTCCTTTATGGTTTTGTGATGCTCCAAAGAGTCGATCGGATCGTCTGTGGTGCAAACCACTTCAACTTTAAACTGACTCAACAAACCACGACAACTGAAATCATCTTTTTGGAGTAGGGAGGTACAGGTATCATATATCTCCTTCGCAGAATCACCATTTAGTATTTTTTGCACACCAAAAGGCCGCTGAAGCTCCAGGTGCGTCCAGTGATATAATGGATTTCGCATGGTATATGGAACCGTTTCCGCCCATTTCTGAAATTTTGTAAAATCATCCGCATCTCCGGTAATGAAGTTTTCATCAACTCCATTTGTTCTCATAGCCCGCCATTTATAATGATCGCCATCCAGCCAGATCTTTGTCAGGTTTTCAAATTTTCTGTTAGAAGCGATATCTTCAGGAGGGAGATGACAATGGTAATCGATGATGGGCATTTTAGCCGCATGGTCATGATACAGCTTTTCAGCGGTTTCATTTTCCAGAATGAAATTTTTATCCAAAAACTTTTTCATAGTTGGTATTTTATTTCGCTAACCAATAAAAAGCGGCTTGATGTGCCTTTCAAAAATATTTTCTGTTACATTTTTAGCAACAATGTCTTCGTACTTATTCAACGCATTGAAATAGGTATCACCAAATTCGGCAGCTACTTTATACCCGCAATGAAGTAATTGCCTGAATTGCAGGTTGAAGTCCGGCTGGCTTTGATCATGTCTAAGCGTGTCCGCAAACTTCCTGCCCGACCAGCTATTCACTTCTTCCGCAGTTGGCAGGCCTTCGATTTGCACATCAATCACTGTGGCGTATGGCCCTGTCAGTTCATCAAAACGATTGAGCGCCTTAGCATAAATGGCTTTTGCCAGTTCGAGTCCTTCATCGCCGGCTTCTGCCAAACCTATCAATTCTTCCAGCCATGTTGTTCCTGCCGTTTTCACATGAACACCGGTATCATATTTTTTTGTCAACTCCCGGATAGGCTTATAAATAGAAAATTTGTCACTACCGGAATGGACGCTTAGTTTTAGATTTTTTGGCAATCCAAATTCACTGATCGCATGCTGAATTACCAAAATATCTTCTTCAAATTCCCTTGCAAATTGGTTCACATCACCCACATAATCCACGCCTTTATTGAAACGACCGGTAAACTTTGGGGCAATGGTCTGAGCAGGGATTCCGGCATCAGCAATGGCCGCGAGGATAAAAAACAATTCAGCTGGAGTTTGAGGATCTTCAACCTCATCCATGGAAACCTCGGCAATAAAATCTTCATTGCCTTTTAGCTCGGTGATTCTTCTATAGATTTTTCCAGCCTCCTTTGCAGCGAATAAGAATGTAGAAGCTATTTTCTTCAAAAACTCTTCGTCAATATGAAATGGTGTATCAATTCCGGGAATACTGAGTTCACCTTTGTATTTTGAATATTTACTCACAAATTCATCCATCTCAGCCGGGCTCACTTCCCTGCCAATATAATCCGCCACATCCAGGGTAAAGAAGTCAGAATATGCCACAAATCCATCAACAGTGTCCATATTAATGTGATCAGCATCCACAAGGTATTGCCCTTTCCAACCCAATGCTTTTACAGCCGAGTCTGCTTCTTCTCGTACACTCGAAGGATCTGATTTAACTGTTTTATGCTCTCTGAATGATTTATTCCAGACATGGGTCAATTCGATCCCCACCTCCTTCGCAAGAATACTTCCCTGCAATTGCGCTTCCCCTTGGTGGGCAAACCGGTCTCCCGTTCCAAATGAATATTTACCGAGTTCCATGATGACTGTGTTATATGATTAAACTAAAATATTTATAATTATACTATAATATGTTGAGACAATGTAAACTACACTATCAAAACACACGTGTGCATAAAGTTAATTAAAATTAATTCTTATGGAAATTAAATTTGAGAATTAAGGTTGGTTAAAACTAATATCGTTTTAAATAATTAAGATGGCAATGATGTGAAGGAGATGGGAGGTTAAAGTCGGGAGCTGGAAGAACGAAGTCAGAATTTGAAATGAGTTGTTATCAGATACCCACTTCTATGATTCATCAGAAACGCCATAAATCCATGCTCTCGCTCATTATTAATCATGTAAAAAAACCTTGCTTTTCCATACTGCAAATCGTATCACACTTTATTGGAACAGAAATGTTTCTGTTCGTTTTCCATTACTTTTATAAAATTATCAGGACTAAATACCGATATTTTAGACTTTCTATAATCTTTAGTGTTCCTGTTAATTATGGATTTTAAACCGTTTTCTTTTACAGCAACCGAATGTTGGATGGCATCTTCAAAATACCTAAAATCACTTTTAATAGCATTTCGTAGATCATCCTTAGACACACCTAACACATCAATTAAATCTAACAACTCATCTATTATACTCCTTGCGTTTTTATCTCCCACAACCTTTCTTATAATGTAATGAACATTATTAATGCAAAGTGCAGATATGCCAATAAGTGATTCCTTTTAAGTTTATTACCTTAACTTCTCATCGATTGCCAGTTCGACAAACTGATTGAGAGATACTCCCATTTCTATTGATCTACGTGCAGCTTTTCTATGCAGTACAGGTTTGATTCGGACATTGAAAGTCCCTTTATATGACTTATTAGGTGATTTATTTACATTACTACACAACTCTAGATAGTCTTCAACGGCTTCTTTAAAGGATTCTTTTAGCTCAACTACACTACTTCCTTCAAATGTCACTAAGTCATCAATACCAATTAATTTTCCATGAAACACTTCATCATCGGTACTGAAATGAACTGACCCAATGAAATCTTTATATTTTAAAATGTCTTTCATAACAAACCTTCTTTATTTAATTCGTCAATAATATTGTTAATTTGATACATTTTTAAAATTTTTCCCGGATGTGGCTTATGAAGTCGAATAATATGTTTAGTCGATGAGTTCACAAATGCCCTTCTTGAACCCGAGGTTTTTCCTTTCTTAATCTCTTCATATCCAAAGACGCTTAACAATTTCAACAAATCATCATAAGTAAAATCCTTAGGTTTTGATAGTAATTTTTGGATCAATTTTTTAATCCTACTCATATATACGAAATAAGGTTGAAACTGTTTTTCAGTTGCAAAGATAAGTCATTAATAAAAATGAAACAAGATATGACAGAAAAAACAAACTATCTCCCAATCAAATAATCCCGCAAATAATCAAACTTTTCAGTCAAATCTCCATCTTCAGCGATGGTGGCATTTTTGATGATTGGTTGATCTCCATCCTTTAATAATTCCGGTAATACAAATTTGATCAATTGCTCTCCAAATGACTCAGAAGCATCTCTTGGCAATTCATTTGGCAAATTGTCAATAGCCATTACTGACAGTTGTTTTTCATTAGAAAATGCCTCCAGCTCCATGAGGTTTTGCAGATCATAGTCATACACCGGGTCCTCAATGGTAGTTGGCCGGATGGTAGTTGGGACAGATCCATTGATGTCGCAAGAGATATCTGCTATTACCCTGATTTTAAACGATTCATCTTTCACCGATTCTAAATCAAATAATTGTGGAGCATTCGGGTTCCAAAAGGCTGCCATAATCAGTATATCAGTGGTTTTTGCAAATGTCTTGAAATTCGATTTGTACTGCTCAGGATTCTTAAAAAAATGATCAAAGCTAAATCCTTCTTTATCCTTTCTCTTTGTATATACATCCACATCAATTTGAGTATAAACCGGTTCATCAAATTGTTGAAACAGATATTGCTCAGGATCAACTTTTTTAATATCCGCTGCTTTAAAAATTTCAAGTCCTCCTCCAGATACACGGCCATTTCCCGTGATCAGCATTTTTATTGGCGGCAAATCCACTTTCTTTAACTCAGCGAAAAGCTCCATCAGGCCCTTGCACTTAAATGCTCTTTTTATGGAATAGGAACCATATTTATTTCCATAAGTCCACAAAGCATTATACGTACCAACAATACCGGCCCATCTTCCAAAAGCGATTACCCTTATACCCTTTTCATCTGTCAGACTTTCATAATCTATGAATCTGATTTTCTTTTCAACAATATTTTTTAGCAATTGCCGGTTGTATGGCTGTTTTTTGATTGTATGAGAAAAGAAGAGGTAAGTTTTCCCGGAGATCAAGCTATCAATTTTTACTTCTTTGACGCCAAGTAAAATATCACAATGACTTACATCTGTTACTATTTCAATATCCTCATTGCGATATTCTTCATCTGAATAGCAACGAATATTGCTGCTTTGGCAAAATATATTTACTGATGGATAGGTCTCCTTTATACCTCTTGCCTGTTTAGGAGTGATCGGTGTACGTGTATCTTGTGGTACTTTTTCTTCGCAGATTAGTGCTATATTAATGCTTGACATATTATTATCTTCGGTTCTATGTGACATACTGTGAATTGAGGATTATAAAAAAAACAAATCCCAAAGAACAAATTACAAATAATATTCAATAACCAAATTACAATTTTCAAAAACAACAATAGAATCTTCATGTATCACGATTGTATTTTTTTGGTCTCTTTGAGCAACTTTATGCTCTGTAAACTAGCTATTTAAGTGACAGGTACGTTTGCATTTTTACCTTGTTTAGTTATTTGCTTTGATTTTTGAAAGTTGGAATTTGCCCACTTCGCCGACGGGCGGGTTTGTTATTTGGTATTTGTCATTTGGAGATTAAACATGCTAATTTATAGTTGAAATACCCGCACTTAAT
>DAOVVI010000274.1 GCA_030637245.1 Cyclobacteriaceae bacterium | reverse complement strand
GTATGAGCTATGCTTGACCATTGAAAGTCAGCATGATTATAAGCAATGTTATACCCTTGTCATCACTGAACCTGAAGATTTGATCGTAATACCAGTGGAAGGTTTATCAGGCGGCCGGATTGCTTATGAATTGTCAGGCGCCTTTAATTATATCATAGATTTCAACGGATTCGTATTTGAAACCACTGATAATTATATCTCTTTAGCCTTGGAAAAGGGTAAGAATACCATCAGGATTAAAACAGGGGCTGACTGCCAGGGAGTGTTTGAAGAGACGATCTTTTTATCAGATGATATCCTTCTGTTTCCGAATCCCTTTAAGAATTATTTACATGTGAATTTAGGAGATCGGAAAACAGAGGAAATTCAGATTAACATCTATTCCGCCTCTGGGTTTTTGGTACGGTCTAAAAAATATCAGGCACAAAAGGGCAGTATAGATATCGAAACATCCTCATTGGCCAGTGGAGTATATGTCATAGACCTGAGAAGGAAAGATGACCAAACCACCTTTAAAATAGTAAAAGAATGAAAAATACATTACTCATTTTTATTGTGCTTCTAATTCTGTTGGGTTGCCAAAAAGATGATCCGGATCCTGTTTTAATTATAAAAAATCCAACCAAAGCTTTGTTGGTTTTCCCTTATGAAAATTCAGAATGCAATGAAGGAACGAATATTACCGCAACCCATAGCACAGTGTTATTCGAATGGAGAACTGCTGAAAACACCGATGAATACGAATTGGTACTTTCGAATTTATCTACAACAGAACAAGCTTTATACATGGTATCAGAAAATAAAATTCCTATTGTATTACAGCGAGGGACGCCTTATGCCTGGTACGTAATTTCTAGGTCGGGCAAAAGTGATTCTACAGCAACCAGTAATATTTGGAAATTTTACAATGCAGGTGAAGGAATCGAATCTTATGCTCCATTTCCGGCGGAGATTATCACACCTTCAATGGCTGAAACGATAACTTCTTCGCCAAGCAAAATTACGCTGGATTGGAATGGCAGTGATGTTGACAATGATATTATTGGATATGACCTATATTTCGGCACTACAAATCCTCCCGATTTATTTGAAAGCAATTTGCAGGAAAGCGTACAAACTGACGTCCAGGTAGAGTCGGATTCAATTTATTATTGGAGTGTAACCACCAAAGACGCGCACGGCAATAGCTCAGACTCCGGGATATTTCAATTTAAGATCCGTTGAGATAATCCTGCTTTGCCACAGGCGGGCTTACTTCTAAATAGTGAATATTTTTGAATTTGTGAGGTTAAATATTACTCAAAGCTAATTCCAACTTTTCCCTTACCACAGCTGCCAGACTTTCCAGTTTTGGATTATCTACTACACTCATAGCTACCGCCGGGTCCATTAATGAGACGTCAACTTTCCCCTCCTCAGTTTCAATGATAGTGACATTGCAAGGCAGCAAAATTCCTATTTTTTCTTCCAGGCTCAATGCTTTGTTTGCAAATTGCGGATTGCATGCTCCCAGAATTTTGTAGGGTTTTCTCTCCACATCCAACTTATTTTTCAAAGTAGTTTTTATATCAATTTCAGTTAAAATTCCAAAACCCACATCTTTGAGTGCCAGGGTAATTTTATCAACTGCTTCATCAAATTGATAATCAGTTGTTTTATTCAGATAGTATTTCATAATGAGATTTTTTATTGTTTAAATTATTTTTGAAAATTATAGGCGACTCTAATATTCATTTAAATACAAATTACTTTACGCTTAATTTAAAACCAAGTTTTGAAATGAAACGTACAACAAATATTCTGCACTATATTATAATATTTTTTATTTTTTTTACCTGTTGTCAAAGGAAGTCACTAAATATCACGCAAGACAAACCCAACATCCTCTGGATCACATGCGAAGATATTACTCCAATGCAAGGGAGTTATGGTGATCAGGTAGCCTTTACACCAAATCTTGACAAACTGGCAAGTGAGGGAATTCAGTTTAATAATGCTTATTCGACAGCAGCCGTATGCTCGCCGGCAAGATCCTGCCTGATCTCCGGAGTATATGCCACGACACTTGGAACGCAAAATCTAAGGTCAGAATTTAAAATTCCAAATGAAATTCGCACCCTGCCTCATATACTAAGAGAAAACGGATATTATTGTACAAACAATTATAAAGAAGATTACAACTTTACAGATACTACCATTTGGAATGAATCAAGTCACGAATCCCATTGGCGCAACCGTCTGAAAGGGCAACCTTTCTTCAGTGTTTTTAATATTGAGACTACGCACCAATCTCAAATATTTGGAAATGATGAATCATTTTATAATAAATACGGCAAATTATTAACAGATGAGTTGCGACATCATCCTGATAGCATTCAAATCGCCCCCTACTATTTCGACTCCCCGGAAGTTCGAAAACTATGGGCCAGGTATTATGATCTTGTAACCATTATGGATCAACAAGTTGCTGATTTACTTGGTCAGTTACGGGAAGATGGATTGGAAGAGAATACAATCATATTTTACTTTTCCGATCACGGTACGGGAATGCCCAGAGCGAAGAGAGCGCTGTATAATTCCGGAGTGAAAGTCCCATTTATTGTTTATGTACCAGATAAGTATAAACATATGATAAACCAAACACCCGGCACTATAAATAATGATATCGTAAGTTTTGTTGACTTTCCACCTACAATCTTATCTCTAGCCGGAATACCTCATCCCGAATACATGGTAGGCCAATCCTTTTTGGGTGATTATAGAGGCTCGCCCAGAGAATATGCATTTGCAACATCCGACCGTGTTGATGAGGCATTTGAGTTAAGTCGAACTGTAAAAAACAAAAAGTTCTCCTATATCCGGAATTTTCTTCCCCATTTACCCTTGATTCAACCTAATTATTATTCAGATCAATCTGAGATAATGCAGGAGCTCTATCGATTGAAGGCATTGACACCTTACTCGCGGATGACTGAAGCCCAACAAAGTATGTGGCATCCAAGACGATCTCCTGAAGAATTATATGACCTGGAAAATGACCCTTTCGAAGTCAACAACCTTGCAAATGATCCGGCATATAATAATGTGTTACTTGACATGCGGCGTGCGCTTAAAGACTGGATGATAGAGACGCATGACACAGGACTAATTCCAGAAAGTTTTTTATTAGATAATACCATGGAAGAACCCGCCTACAATATTGCACAGAATCAGAATATTTATCCTATTGATGAAATCTTAACATTGAATGACCTCATCTTGAATAATCCAATTGATGAACTGAATTTAGCTGAAAACCTATCAGATTCCCATGAATTGATTAGATATTGGGCTGCACTTTCTCTTCAATACCTGGACAATCCTTCCCAATTAACCATTAATAAACTAAACCACGCTTTAAATGATACCTCATTACTGGTAAAACTAGCAGCAGCCGAAACACTTTGTGCTTTAAACATATGCAGCGATACAGCTCAGAAAAATATACTTGACGGGCTACACTCAACGAATGAAGCTGAAATGCTTTATGCATCCAGAATCTATGAATTATATAAAGAACAAGCCACTGCTATTAAAGATAACGTAATGAAATTTCATCAATCCATTTGCGAGAAATCTCATAGCAAATGGAAAGGATATGATCTCTATGCCTGCTGGGCTTTAACAGAAGCTTTTAAAAGGTAGAATTAACCAGCAAGGAGCAGCTTTCGATTTGTTTTATTTTTCCATCACGGGATCTAGCACAATCCCCGTAAAAAATCAGTCAAATTAAACCCGAATTATGCGATTGAAACATATAAAATAAATGATAGAACATATCCGGGTGAGCTGTATTTTAATCTACTAACCGGTTAGGTTTAGTCCAGCGAATCTTTGCAACAAAAACACTACCGTCACTACCATATTTTTCAACACCTTCGGGCTGCATCCACTCTGATACAGTTACCCATGTTTCATTCTGATTAATATCAGTAATCCCAAAATTTCCAAGCCGGGCACCACGTTCAGGAACCAAAATTTGTTCGGTTTCACGAATCACCCGCAAATTATCAGGATCTACTTGGGCCATAAACAAAGGAGCCCGATGGCGAAAAACATGGTCATTGTTGGCTCCCCGCCTGGTGTAAACCAGAAATAGTCCATCGCTATGAGTTACCCAATGTTGCTGGGTGTTATAGCTTCCCAGCTCACTTCCATCATCAAACTTCAATGGTTGAATCTGTTCAAAATGCAATCCATCTTT
>DAOVVI010000344.1 GCA_030637245.1 Cyclobacteriaceae bacterium | reverse complement strand
TCTTTCGTTCCAATCTGACCAAGAGCCTCCCCATTGTCATAGAAATTAGTAGGATTCTTATGCGATGGATCTGCCTGGACAGGTGTACAAAACCAATAATTAAAACCATGATGATCAGGATCTGAATTATTTCCGGTCCGGAAGCCATTGTTCAGATGCCACTTGCCGATGACCGCAGTCTGATACCCATTGGCTCTTAACAATTCCGAAATGGTCGTTTCACTATCCGGTAGATGGATATTACTCAATGGTTTTTTATATATTTCTTTGATCCAATCATGAATACCTATACGCATAGGAGATCTTCCAGTCAAAAGACCGGCGCGAGAGGGGGAGCACATAGAAGATGAAGAATAACAATCTGTTAATATGACACCCTGTTTTGCCAAATTGTCTAAGTGAGGTGTTTCGATTACAGCCTTGCTATTGTTCCAATTCACATCTCCATATCCAAGGTCATCTGCAAGAAACAGAACGATATTTGGGCGGTCTTCAATTATTTCAAGGTCATCAGGCTTAAGTATAAATCCTACAGCTATGCAACTGGCAAGGACAAAAAATAATATGACTGTAATTATCTTCAATCAATTTAATTTTAAATACCGTCGAACAAAAGTGGAAAGAAATTTCCCTTCAATTTTTGACTTTTATCAATTACCGGGACTCCTTCGAGAAGGGGCATATCACTGTTTGATTTTGTTCCGTCTTCAAATACATTTATTACAATGCCACGCCTTTGTCGATCAGATTTATTTTCATAAGACCCATGAATCATTAGAGGATGATGGAAGGTACAGTGTCCTTTTTTAAGCTCTATTGGAACAGGCTTGAATTGCTCCTTCTGCTCTGCAGATAAAAATTCAAATATCCCATTCATATCTCCTGCTAATTCAGGCATATCCAGCAAACTCCATTTATGACTTCCCGGTACATACCAAAGGCATCCATTTTCCTGATCTGCATCATCCAGACCTGTCCAGCAAGTGAGATGATTCATCGGAATGGTTCTTGTCCAATATGAATAGTCCTGATGCCACGCGACAACGCCTCCGTGTTTGGCCGGTTTTGAAAAAATTTGGTCATGCCAAAACCGTACATCTCCACCAAGTAATTGAGAAGCAGGCATTAAAAAAGCAGGATTCCATAGCATATCGTGCAAAGCGGGAGATATTCTCCAGGCGCCCAATGCATGCAGTAATACTGTACTGGGGTCGATGGATTGATTTGAGTGAAATTCATGAAACAAATTATGACCGGGATGTTTCGGGTCTGAAACTTCGGCAAGGGCCTCTCTTAAAATATTGATTTGCTCATCGTTAAATAGTTTAACATTCGACACATAACCATTCTCCTTGTAAAAATTTAATTGTTCGTTTGATAATTGCAACTTTTTCCATTCCTCTTTGGAAGTTGGAGATGGAAACAAATCCGTGATCGGACCATGTTTTTTTGCTAAATCTTTTGTCATGTTTATTTATTAATATCTTTTTTTATCAAACGATCAAGTTCTTCCAGTTTAAATCTGACACTTAAAATATAGGGGCTTTCTCCTTTGTCCCAATGGCCATAGGTCGTGGTGATAAATGTGCCATCCGGCAACAATTCCACACCGGGATAAGTGGTATCCCACCCCCTCGTATTGTCCTTTATCCTAATTCGATATTGCCCCTTACCTCTTTTATGCAAGTCTTCATAATTGCCAACCCAGGCTACCCAATCACCTTCTGTCGGGCTACCTAAGCCAGTCTCTTTAGCAATCAGACTATAATTTGTTTCATTTCTTTCTCTGGCAATTTTCAGCAATTCGGTATGATAATCTCTCGGACTCCGGTCTCTGAAAACTACCAATAACCTATCATCAGGAGCATACTTAAGCACATGCCTATCCCCTGTTAATTCATTGGATAAAGGTTTTGGTCTCGTCCATGTTTGTCCTTCGTCAGTTGAAAAAATTACTTGTGAATTATCACGCCTGCTATTTTCACGTAGCAAAACCGCAATCTCATTTCCATTCGGAGATCGGATAATACCAGGTTCGCAAATATGGATCTCTCTGGATTTTGTGATTACTTCAGGAAACGACCATGTTAATCCCCCATCAGATGAAAAGGTTTTGTATAGAGTAAACATTCGACTATTAAATAACTCCTTATCCTTCTCATACATTTTTTTGCCATCCCTGGTAAAAAACCGTTTATCATCATGAAATAATGCCATATAATGTCCCTTGCCGGTATTGAGTTTTATCATGCATCCCATGACTACGATTCCTCCCCAGTTTCCGGCAATTTCCAACTCGCTCCAATTCGCCCCATCATCTTCAGACACCGCCAACCTGGCCGGAAACAATCCTGACCACATAATAAGCCTTTTCTTTCCATACTTATCCACCACTCGATGTAGCGTAGGAACCTCTTTGGAGGTAATCCAGTTTTCAGGAGTTGGAAGTCGTTCACTCCAGGTTAGCCCTGCATCCATACTTTTTTTATACACAATGCCTCCTTTTCCATGACCCTTGGGATAGACAGTAAGCATGGTTTTATTGTCTTCAAGAAGCACTGTTGTCGGGTGACCCAGATACTGATCCTCTTCTTTATCCACAATTACCTGCCCGCTCTTTTCATCGTTAAGGTCAATTACAGGGATGCTCAGGTAAGGCTCCGTGTCCTTTGGTTCATCTCCTTGTTTTATCCAGTCTGTTGTCAATGATACAAATGAAATTTCACTATATCCTTTTGCCTCGTAAAGCAGGCCAACGTTTCCATTCTCCTGCTTTGTCATGCACGAATAGGCAAAATAATCAGGATCTATGACCCTTGAATATTTCCATGTATTCCCTTCATCGGTACTGATTTTTGCCGTTCCCTGATTCCGGGAATATTTGTTTGCCGGTCCAGCCTGAATGATCATACTTTCCCCATCTTCGGGCCAGCTATACCTGAGCACAGATCCCTGGCATGCTGTGCCTGGTAATTCATAATCAATTCTCATATTAGACCAGGTTAATCCACCATCATTACTTGTAGAAACTTTTCGATGAAAACCTCCCTGGTTGCGGGCAACAAAAAGTAAACTACCATCAGACAATTCCACTACTTGTGCTTCATTTCCATAACCAGTTTGGTCCTTCTGTGAAATATCATTGCTAATTGTCCATGTTGCTCCTTCATCGTTGCTCCATGCCACAGCGTTTGTCCAGCTTCTTTCATTGTCATTGATTTTTTTTGTGAAGTAAAGTGGCATCACAATTCTTCCTTTATACTCACCTCTTTTCAATTGAATGCCGATGCCCGGACTTCCAGAGTTAATCCTGTCATGTGGACGAATCATTTTTGTAATTTCCTTTGGCGTTTCCCAGTTTACTCCATCATCATCTGACCAAGTGATATAAGCTTTGGTATTTCTGGGGCCATCATAGCCATTGTCTGCCATTTGTATCCATCCGGAATTTCTCGCATGAACACCATAAGGATACATTTTAAACATGAGCAATATTCTTCCGGCTTCCAGTACAACAGCCAAAGGATCATTCAGGGAACTATTTCCAAAATCAGCAATGATCTGCATGTTTTCCCAGGTCTCACCATTATTAAAAGACCTTTTCAGCACTATATCATTTTGCGCGTGATCATGAAGGCCAACCCTCCGTTCGGCGAATGCTAAAAGTGTCCCTTTTTGAGTAG
>DAOVVI010000102.1 GCA_030637245.1 Cyclobacteriaceae bacterium | reverse complement strand
CTCCAACAAGTTTCTCCATAGCGATGACTTTGATTTATTATCTTTAAAAAATAAGGTTCTACTATTATTTTAGTGGTAATGCGTGAATGCTTCAATGATAGAATGCCCGCCTACCGGCGAAGCAGGCTTTAATGCTACAATGAATTGCAAATCCGAATCACAATCGCAAAATTTTCTTGGTTTTTTCCAGTCATATCTTCATTTTTTTAATTTTTATTATCGCACTATCTCATTAAATTCGTGGTAGTACCAATAATAAAGCTTTCTAAATTCATGGGGAATTGACATATTTTTATATATGAAAATGTTTAATAAACAGGAGGATCGAAAGCAGCGGATACAATGTATTTTCCTTTGAAGGCGGTAAGCGACTTTTATAACTCCATCTTCAGAAAATCTTTAAAATGTTACTATAATCTTGCGGGGCGAAAAAAGATTTTCGGGTTAATCATCAGATTTCAAATAGTGCCCGTTTAAAATCTCAATAATGGTTGGTGGAATTTTATGAATTTAGATTTTCCTGATTAAAAATCGTAAAAAAGTGTATTTCGTTGATTAAATAGTGTCGATGGTTGATTATATTTTTTTTAAATGGATTGATCCTACACATTTATGCTTGTGAGTCAGAAAATGACTTTAAATAAGTCATGAAACTATCGATAAAAATTTAAAACCCCCTAAGCGGAAAATTATTCAAAAATCCATGAAACATGTAATTAAAAAAAATATGAACATTTTAAATAATAAATGAGTTTTTATAGTTGCATATGCAATCAATCTGGCAATAAGTAATATATTTGTGCCTTCAAAAAAATAATTGCGAATAATCACATGATAGATATTGATAAATCATTGATGCCTTGGATTGGAAAATCGATGAAAGTAATAGATTACTTTATTATGGATAGATTTTCTGAGAATGGCATAGGTCTTACAAAAGTACAGATGATTCTCTTAAAACGATTAAAGGAAATGAATGGGGAGTCTCAACACAACCTGGCTTTTCTTACAAACAGGGATAAGGCATCATTGACGAGGTTATTGACCACTATGGAAAAGAAAAACCTGGTGGCCCGCATCCCATCAGTGTCAGATCAACGAATCAATCGCATTTATATCACATCTTACGGTGAAAAAATATTAAAGCAGGCAAAGCCTGTTGTCAAGGAAATGATTGAAGAAATGCAGGCAGGAATTTCAGAAGAAGATAGGACGCTCACCATAAAAGTGTTAAAAAAATTGATGAATAATATTAAATCCGAAGAATTAGTTGCACTAGAAACTAAATAGAATTATGAGAAAATATGTAACAATTATTATAGGAATACTTTTGATAGCTGCCGCAGCATATATAGCAAGGGATTTAGCTAATACTGAAAAAAAACGTCGCCCGAAAAATGAAAAGGTTGCACCTACTGTTTTTATTGAAACAGTAAAAAATGAAAGTGTACCGGTAACTGTTTTAGAAAGCGGGAGGTTGATGGCCAAAAACAGAATTGACATTTTTGCTGAAGTTCAGGGAGTAATGGAGCCGACCGGAAAGGAATTCAAGCCCGGTGAAAATTATAGAAAAGGAGAGACTATAGTAAGCATTAGAAATGATGACTACTATGCAAATCTTCAGGCGCAAAAAAGTAATCTTCAAAACCTCATCACATCTATTCTCCCGGATTTAAGACTTGATTATCCGGAAGCCTATAAAAAATGGGACGCCTATCTTAGAAATTTTGATATGGATAAACCGGTTGCCAATCTACCGGAACCTTCTTCGGATAAAGAAAAGTTTTTCGTGACAGGTCGGAATATTTACACCACATATTACAATACAAAGAATATGGAGATTATTCTTAGTAAGTACAATCTCAGGGCACCATACAACGGTATTCTCACAGATGCATTGGTAACTCCGGGATCCCTGGTGAGACCGGGACAAAAACTTGTTGAGTTTATTAGTCCTTCTATTTATGAAATGGAAGTTTCGGTAAATAAATCTATTCTACCTTCCTTAAAAGTTGGCAGGAAGGTAATAGTAAGAGATACGGAAAACCACAGCAAGCAATGGAATGGTAAAATAATCAGGATTAATGGCAAAGTTGACCGGACAACCCAGACAGTCAAGGTTTATATAGATCTTTCCGGAAAGGAGCTAAAGGAGGGAATGTACCTCGAGGCAATTATGAATGGTGAACCAATTGAAGGATCCATGGAAATTGCCCGGAGTTTACTGGTCGACGAATTAAAAGTATATATCGTCCAGGATAGTGCATTGCAACTCGTTGAAGTTGAGCCGGTATTTTTTAATGAGAAAACCGTGATTGTGAAAGGATTACTGGACGGGCAAAAAATAATTTCCAAAAATGTACCTGGTGCATACTCGGGTATGGAAGTTAAAATCTACCAGGGAGATTTATAATGAATGCGTAAATGAGAGAATGCGTAAATGATAGAATGAAAGATTGATAAAAGATTGATAAAAGCTAAAAATCACCAAGTATGAACAGAATTAAACGTTTACTCATTCAAGCCTGCCTCGCCGGTAGGCGGGCATTCAAGCATTCAGGCATTTACATTAAAATAACTGTAGAACCATAATTTGTTATGAGAAAGGTAATTGAACATTTCATAAAATACCCTGTAGCCGGGAATGTAATTATTTTGGCAATGGTGGTTCTTGGTATTGTTGGTGTCTTTACACTCAATTCTTCTTTTTTTCCATTGAGTGAATCAAGAATAATTAATATTAGGGTTGCTTATCCCGGAGCATCGCCACAGGAGATGGAAGAAGGTATTGTTTTAAAAATTGAGGATAATATTCGTGGGTTAATTGGCGTAGATCGATTTACTTCTACTTCTTCAGAAAATTCAGCTCAAATCATTGTGGAAGTACTAAAAGGGTATGATGTTGACGCGGTATTGCAGGACATAAAAAATGCTGTGGATAAAGTGCCATCCTATCCTGTGGGCATGGAACCTCCGGTCATTTCGAAATTAATTTTCAGAACTGAGGCGGTCTCGATGGCCCTGCATGGTGAAAATGTATCCTTAAAATCATTGAAACAAATGGCCAGGAATGTAGAAACTGATTTGCGGGCAATAGATGGAATTTCACAGGTGGACGTCAGCGGATATCCGGCAGAGGAAATTGAGATTGCCGTGGATGAAAATAAACTTAGAGCTTATGAGCTAACATTCAGGGATGTTGCAAATGCCATATCAGGAACCAACATCCTGGTAACAGGAGGATCAATTAAAACAGAGACAGAAGAATTTTTAATTCGTGTAAGCAATCGGGCATATTATGGAGTAGAACTGGATCATCTGGTTGTAAAGTCCGATGAATCCGGAAATAAGGTCCGTTTGATAGATGTCGCCCAGGTAAGGGACAGATGGTCTGAAAACCCAAACAGATCTTATTTCAATGGAAGACCTTCTGTAAGGATTCAGGTTAGCACCACAAATTCAGAAGATCTGATTACGGTGGCAGATTTGACCAAAGAATACATTGAACAATTTAATGAGACGCATTCCAATGTTCGAATCGACATAACAAGAGATTCATCTATCACTATAGTAGAGAGAACTAAATTATTGCTAAAGAATGGCGGACAGGGAATGGTTTTAGTACTACTATTTTTGGCGCTTTTTCTCAAGCCAAGACTTGCCTTCTGGGTAGCTTTTGGAATACCGATTTCATTTTTTGGCATGTTTATTTTTGCAGGTTCACTTGGTGTGACGATCAATGTACTTTCGTTATTTGGGATGATCATCGTGATCGGTATTTTGGTGGATGACGGAATTGTCATCGCCGAGAATATTTATTTCCATTATGAGAAAGGGAAAAATCCAATTCGGGCGGCAGTTGACGGAACTATGGAAGTGATTGCTCCAATAACTTCGGCTATTATTACTACAATTATTGCTTTCTCTACCTTCTTTTTTTTAGATGGTAGAATTGGAGAAATGTTTCCGGAAGTTTCAATTATTGTTATGCTTACTTTAGGAATCTCATTGATAGAAGCCTTGATAATTCTGCCTTCCCACGTAGCCCATTCCAAGGCATTGACAAAAGGCCAGAAAACATATTTTTTTAATCGGTATGCAGACCAATTTATTTCATGGCTGAGAGATACGCTTTATGGGCCCTACCTCAAGTTTTTTTTAAAGAACAAATTTTTGGGATTTGCCATACCCATCGCTATCCTGGCAGTGACTTTGGGTTCTATAGGTGGGGGTATTATCCGATTTACGTTTTTCCCTTCGATTGCCAGTGATAGAGTGTCCGTTACATTGAAAATGCCCCAGGGAACAAATGAAAGCCTTACCGATTCTTTGATAGCCCAAATAGAAAATGCAGCATGGCTGGTAAATGATGACTTTACAAAAAGGCGGCCGGATAATAAACAGGTAATCCAAAATATCATTAAAAATGTTGGACCTGGTACGTCAAATGCATCGTTATACATTAATTTACTGCCGGGAGAGGAACGAGACTTGCCATCTTTTGCAATTTCAACTGCACTAAATGACAAGGTAGGTACTTTACATGGAATAGAAAGTGTTGAGTACGGTTCCGGTGGACATTTTGGAGGAAAGCCCGTGTCAGTGTCATTGATAGGAAATAATATAGATGAACTGAAAGGAGCCCGTGATATTCTAAAAACAGCATTGGCCGACAATTCATTATTGAAAGATGTTGCTGATAATGATCCAGCCGGGATCAAAGAAATTGAGATCAGGTTAAAAGAGAGCGCGTATCCTCTTGGATTTACACTCAATGATGTAATCAGCCAGGTGAGAAGTGGATTCTTTGGATTACAAGTCCAGCGCTTTCAACGAAGAAGAGATGAAATAAGAGTTTGGGTAAGATACGATCGATCGGAAAGAAGTTCAATAAAAAACCTGGATGATATGAGAATCGTGAGTGCGACAGGTCAAAGGGTACCCTTGAGTGAAATTGCTTCCTATGAGATTGCAAGAGGCGAGATCTCCATAAATCATCTTGATGGACGGCGTGAAATAAGAGTGGATGCTGATTTGAAGGATCCAACTAACAGCGCTACAGAGATCATGAGTAATATAAAACAAGAGCTACTCCCTGTAATTCAAGCTCAATTCCCTTCGGTTACTGCCTCTTTTGAAGGGCAAAGCCGGACAGCAGATAAGGCATCCAACTCGGTTGTTTTAGTTTTACCTATAATCATTTTTTTAATTTATGTGATCATTACCTTCACATTCAGATCCTTTAGTCAACCACTAATGCTGATCCTGATGGTCCCTTTTAGTTTGATAGGAGTAGCTTGGGGCCATTGGATACATGATTTGCAAATCAACATTTTATCGTATTTGGGAATTATTGCTCTTGTCGGTATCGTAGTAAATGATGGTTTGGTACTAATAGGTAAATTTAACGGATTCCTCAAAGATGGATTAAAGTTTGAAGATGCGTTATTTGAGGCTGGAAAATCAAGGTTTAGAGCTATATTTCTTACCTCGCTTACAACCATAGCAGGCTTGTCTCCTTTGATTTTTGAAAAAAGCATGCAGGCACAATTCTTAATTCCCATGGCCATATCCATTGCGTATGGTATAGCTTTAGCAACTGTGTTGACTTTAGTTATGCTGCCGTTGATGCTGTCTTTGGGTAATAATATGAAAGTCCATTGGAAATGGATGACTACCGGAACGAAACCTACCAAAGAAGAAGTAGAGAGAGCGATTATTGAACAAAAAGTAGAGCAAAATGAGATTATTTAAATATATATTCCTAATACCTTTATCAATAGTTTATAATGTGTATGCACAAGATTCATTATTGTCTAAACGGGATGCTGTTGATTTAGCACTTGAAAATAATTATGATATCAGAATTGCTGAAGGTAATGTCGAAAGTGCCGAGAATAGCGCCAGCATTTACAATAGCGGTTATTTACCTTCCATTTCAGCTTCCGGAGGGGCCAATTATAATGTTGTGGATAATTTTGTTGAATTACAGGATGGCTCTTCTGGTGAAGAGAAAGGAGTTCAAGCATACTCTTTTAATGGAGGAGTATCTTTGGATTATACCGTTTATAATGGACTTGGAAGAAAATACAATTATGCCCGATTAAAGGAAAATTATAATCTGTCAGAGCTTCAGGCAAGACGAGTTATAGAAAATTCGATCGTAAATATTTTTGCCATTTATTATGAAGTCGCGAGGCTTACACAAAACGTCGATAGTCAATTTGAGACGATAGATATATCCAGG
>DAOVVI010000395.1 GCA_030637245.1 Cyclobacteriaceae bacterium | reverse complement strand
CGGAACCGGCACCACCCATTATTATGGTGATTTGGCTAAGCCTGGTGATCATACTAATATCAAACCAAACTTTGCCATTGGAGCAAGGTACAATTTTTATAGATGGTTTTCGGCCGGAACTGAATTGACCTGGTTTATGCTTACAGGTAATGATAAAACTGATCCTGTAAAAGAAATAAGAAACCTTTCATTCCAATCTCACAATTTTGAATTAAGCGCTGTTGTTCATGTGAGCCTTTTTGAAGAAGACAGAAACTTTTACATGCGCCAATTTGCAAATCCTTTCATTTACGGAGGTATTGGCTTTGTTAGCTATAACCCAACTGCCAAACTGAATGGCGAAAGATATAATCTTAAGAAACTTCATACATCAGGTGAAAACTACAGTGGAATAACAGCCTCATTTCCTGTGGGGGGCGGCGTTAAATTCAGACTCAATCCTTTTTTTAATATAGTCTTGGACGGCGGGTATCGATTTGTACTTACCGATAATTTGGATGATGTAAGCAGCGGTTTATATCCGGAACCTACTTCATTTACTGATGAAACAGCAAGATTATTGTCAGACAGAACATGGGAGACATTACCGGACGGTACCCCTACCTGGGCTGAGCAAGGGAAAGAGTTTAGAGGGGATCCTGATAACAATGATGGATATTTCATTTTAAATATAAAAGTTGAATATTATTTTACTGAAATAGGTAAAGGCAAAACATCCGGCCGTAAAATAAAAGTTGGAAAAACAAGATCAAAACCTCCAAAGCGAAGAACAAACAAACAAATCAATAGAAGAAGATTCTAGACAGACTTATCTCTTATTTGCTTTAGAATATAAGCAATGCCAAAATAAGCCAGGAAGGTGATTATAATTACAATCAGATATGTTGGCTTGGTAAATTCAGTAAATCCCCAAAATAAAAATAGAATAGCTATTTGGCAAACGATCAAAATTCCTGTCGTAAGCAGATGGTTGCCATGTAGTAAATCAAGTATGATGTGATGTATATGCTGCCTGTCTGCTTTAAAAGGTGAATCTCCATTGAATATTCTGACTAATGTAACTCTGATCATATCGGCGAAAGGGATAAATATACTTCCTAATACCATGAAAAAGGAACTATTTTTAGCTGTATCCTCTGACAAACCAATGAATTTCAAAGCAAAAAATACAAGCAGTCCGCCAATTAATAATGAACCTGTATCGCCAATAAATATTTTGTAATTTGTTGAAACGTTATAAAAGAATAAGCCAAATAATCCTATACTTAAAGATATTGCAAATATGGTTAGGTTGATTTCGCCGAGGGCAAGAAACTTTAGAAAATAAAATAAACCGCCAATAATACCCAAACTGATCGCCAATCCGTCAATTCCATCGATCAAATTAAATGCATTGATACTCATCACAATAAAGAAAATCCAAAATAAATAATTGAAAATAAATGGCAATTGAATGATATCATTTAAAAACGGAATAATCAATTCCTGCTCATCGATCGAGGTGACAATTACAATTGCAGGAATAAACTGTCCTAAAAATTTAAATGCGACAGGGATTGGATTGAAATCATCAATAATTCCTGTAATTAATAAAACAGCAAACGCGGAAATCAAAAGGCTGAAATCTTCCTGATAAGGATAGTCTGAAAAAAGAATTAATGGAACTAATACAGCAAAACCAAGAATAATCCCTCCAGTATTAGGTACGCTGGCATCATGCGAACTTCGGTGATCTATTGATGCATAAAAACCTTTTTTACGCGAAAATTTAATGAGAATTGGCGTGCATATAATAGAAATTGCCAGCGCTGTTATACAAGATTTATAAATTGAAATATCCATCCTCTCCAACAATTAAACTCAACTGAAAAAATTTAAATCTTAGGTCAGCCTTTCTTTTTATCTAATGCCTCAAATTTAGAAGAATTACTTTTGAATTCCGGAACTATATATTTCATAATTCCAACCAATTTCAATTCATCATGATCATGAACTGAATTAATGAGAAGTTGAATATTTCTTTTTACATTTTCATAAAGTTCTTCTCTTGTTTTAGAGATCAAAATTTTGTGATGATACGTAGGTAACGTATTTTCGTAGCTACTCAATAATTCTTCATACAGTTTTTCACCGCTTCTCAAACCAGTAAAAATTATTTCAATATCTCTACCAACCTCCAACCCGGAAAGTTGTATCATCTTTTTTGCTAAATCAGTAATTCTAATTGACTTCCCCATGTCAAAAACAAATATTTCACCACCTTCTCCCATTGCCCCAGCCTCTAACACTAATTGGCATGCTTCCTGAATGGTCATGAAGAATCTGGTAATTTCAGGATGAGTAACTGTTATTGGCCCCCCTTGATCAATTTGCTTTTTAAACACGGGTATTACTGATCCATTTGAACCAAGTACATTGCCAAAACGGGTGGTAATAAATTTAGTAGCATCCGGATTTTTTTCTCTTAAATAGTTATTTAGTGATTGAACATACATTTCAGCAATTCGTTTTGAAGCTCCCATAACATTGGAAGGATTTACTGCCTTATCAGTTGAAATCATGACAAATTTTTCCGCTTTGTACTTCACTGAGAGGTCTGCAAGTATTTTTGTGCCCTGAATATTACAATGAATCGCTTCTACTGGATTCTTCTCCATCATGGGTACATGTTTGTAGGCCGCAGCATGGAAAATGATCTGCGGTTCAAATTCGCGAAAAATCCTATCCATTCTTTCTTCACTTGTAATATCGGCTATGATAGGATAAATTCTAAGGGTGCCTTTTTTTAATTTTAATTCATTCTCAATTTCATAAAGATCTGATTCTGCCTGATCCACCAATATGATCAAATCCGGGTTGTAGTAAAGAGTTTGTCTTACTATTTCACTTCCTATTGAACCTGCCGCACCTGTGACCATTACTTTTCTACCTTTCAGTTCTTCCGTAATGTTGTAATTATCCAATTTGATGGAATCCCTTTCCAGAAGCGCTTCAATGTTTATGTCTTTAATCTGGTTAAGGCTGAGCTCTCCTTTTACCCAATGTTCAACGGGGGGAACTATCCTCACTTTAATGTTCTTTGCAAGGCAAATATCAACGAGTTCATTTTTACGCTCTATTGAAATATTTCTTTCAGAAATAATCAATTCTTTTATGCTTTTTGTATTAATGATTATTTCCAGATCTTTTCTTGCGTCAAAAATATTAACTCCATTTACAACTTTTCCAACGTGTTGCTTATTGTCATCAAGGTAACCGATTACTTTATATTGCTGAGCTGAATTCTCTTCAATGATTTGCCTTGCCATT
>DAOVVI010000251.1 GCA_030637245.1 Cyclobacteriaceae bacterium | reverse complement strand
TTCAATAGTGAGATTTCATCATCAGTAATGGCATCACATCCCATTATTTTAGAAATGTCCTTTTTCTTCCAATTAGATAAAGTACTTCTGGGAATTGTTGATTTATGATCAATAGACAAAGAACCAAGATGGTGAAGTAGGATAAGATTAGTGTGATAACTGTTGTAGTTTGACAAAACGGATAAATAAAATGTTGATGAATTCAATCGGATAACCAATTCTTGTAAAACATGGAGTTGGCTGATGGAAGATTTTAAACATAAAAGTATAGAATTCCAATTTATCCCATAAATAGAGATAATACTATACTGTTCCAAATTTGAGATATATAATTATGAAATCATTATGAAATCTGTTGGGATCGATTACAATGAACGGAAAAATGAACTGAGTAAAAGCCAGCTTCTTAAAGCTAAAAATTTTAGAGTATTAAGACATAGTGGAGAGGAACTGTCTAAAGTGGATTACATAAACTATATGGTTACTATTTAACATGTGTTTTTGCAAAGCCAACCCATGGTTTGATCTGATAGCTGAATTACACCAGTTTCAATGTAGTGCCTTTTGTTATATAATATTTAGTAATTGTAGAAAGTTAAAGGATGTAGAAGTTTACTATTCCTTTTGTCATAGTTGAATTGGGAGATGTGTAGAATTTTAAGAATTAGTAGCGTCTTTAGCCAAAAATTTACGTTTATCTGAAATTTAGCCCAAAATTGTAATATTTTTTACCCCCTACAGGCTGCAGAAAGTTGCATTTTTAGGGCTCAATAAAGAATTACTTTTGTGAGGCGTGGATTAATTTTATTTATTCTTATTATTTCCATCATTTCTTATCGTTGTGAAGAGAATCAAAGCAACTTTCTGAAAGAAAAGCCAAACGTGATTCTGCTTATGGCAGATGATCTTGGGTATGGAGATTTAGCGGTCTATGGAAACCCAAACATCAGAACTCCTCATTTGGATGATATGGCCAAATCAGGAATTAGGTTTACACGATTTTATTCTGCAGGGCCAGTATGTTCGCCGACAAGAGGGAGCTGTCTCACAGGAAGACACCCGTATCGATACGGTATAAAATGGGCCGGAAGATATGCATTACCGATGGAAGAAATAACCATCGCGGAATACTTAAAAGCAAATGGTTACGCTACTGGCCATTTTGGGAAATGGCATGTGGGCGGTTTGAGTAGAACTATCAGTCAAAGTGAATTCCCCGGTGGACCAACACCCTATTCCCCTCCCTGGGAAAATGGATTTGATGAATGTTTCACCACAGAATCCATGATGCCGACATACAATCCATACTATCATGTTGGTGGCACATTTGGAAGTGACGACTATAGATTTGTGCAATCGGTTCCTGTTACCTATGGACAGCAAACCGAAGGATTTGAGTGGAAAGACAGGTATTGGTCAGGTGAAGATGAAATGGTTACTGAACCATTAGCCGGTGATGATTCAAAAATTATCATGAACAAATCCTTGGCCTTCATCAGGAAACAGGTTGATGGAAAAAAGCCTTTTTTTTCCATGATTTGGTTTCATACGCCTCATACGCCTGTCGTAGCAGGAAACGAGCATAGAGCAATTTATGAGGGGCTATCCATGGAAGAGCAACATTGGTATGGGAGTATCACGGCGATGGATGAGCAAATAGGCAGGTTGAGGAAAAGTTTGAAAGAATTGGGAGTTTCTGATAATACCATCTTGTGGTTTTGCAGCGACAATGGGCCCTCCTATATCCATGACTACAATTCATCCGGCGGATTGAGAGGAAAGAAAGCAGAATTGTATGAAGGAGGGATTCGTGTTCCGGCAATACTTGAATGGCCCGAAAGATTTGAGGGTGGGCAGGTCTCCAATTACCCGAGTTCCACAAGTGATTTTCTGCCAACTATTTTGGCGGTTTGCGGTCTGGAACAAAATGAATCTATGCCAATGGACGGGCAGGATATATTGCCGTTTTTCATGGGACAAGACACTGGTAGAAATTTATTTTTCCAATCCCCTTTACCTGGCAGGTTAAAGAAAAGTAATTCGACAAAAGAAGAACAATTCGCAGTATTGGCTGGAGATTATAAACTTATCAGCATGGATAATGGACGAAGTTATCAGCTTTACAACATTGAGGAAAACATGGCTGAGACGATTGACCTATCTATGGATTTTCCTGGGAAAGTACAGCAAATGAAAAGTGCTTTGGATGAGTGGAGAAAATCATGTATGCAAAGTGCGGATGGCTTGGATTATGTAAATAATTAGAAATAGAAAAATGAGATTACCGGATAAACAAAGAATATTTGACGCAATTGATCATAAGGAAACAAGCGAAATTCCATTTCTTGAAATAGATCCAGACATGGAGCTTGTCAATCAAATATTGCATAGGGATTTTTCTTTGGGGATGCATTGCTTTGAGTTGGAAGCAGAGGACAACATAGAACTTAACCTGCGAATGGGTAATGATCTCACATTCTTTGGTCATGTATGGCGTGTTGGCCGCAAAGAAATGGTTGATGATGCCGGGCGCATTCATTATGTCGATGGTAATATTAAAAGCCTGGACATGCTTTCTAAGCTGTGGTTTCCTGACCTGGATAAACTGGAAAAAAGGCTGGAAGATCATTGCAAAAAAGTAGAAGGTGCCGATATGGGTATTATGTGTAAAGCCCAAACGCCGGCATTTACTGCAATGTGTGCCATGGGCTATTCTGACTTTTTGCTCAATACGGTCATGGATATTGATTTTGTCTATGATATGATCAATAGGATTCATGATTACTGTATGAAAGAGTTGGAGGTATTTTTACAATATCCAATTGATGTTGTTCAATTATCAAGTGGACTGGTAACAAATACTGCACCAATGGTTGCCCCGGATGATCTTGAAAAACTGGAGACAAAATACCTACGTGAGGAAATTGATCTTGCCAGGTCAAGCGGCAAAAGGATAGATTTTCATATTGATGGAAAAATAGATAATATGATTCCGGATTTTGTGGAAATGGGAGTTGATATTTTAAATCCTATTGATCTTTGTGCTGGAAATCAGGATATATATCAGATCAAAGAGCTTTATGGAGATATCATTACGATTTCAGGAAATATTGACATTGAGGGCGTATTGAAATATGGAAATCCTGACGATGTTATTGAAGATGTAAACAACCATATTGAAAGATTGGCTAGAGGTGGAGGATACATTGTTTCATCCAGCCACAATCTGCATCACTATGTACCGGTTGAAAACTTTTATGCAATGAGAGATGCAGTTCATAATTGTAAAACGAAACAAGAGCAAAATTGAAAACCTTATTTCCATATGTTATAATAACAATTGGTTTGATGATATATAGTCATAATTCAGTATGTCAGAAACCTATTGATAACACATTATATGAAGGAACAATCCGGGTCGCCTGCATTGGAAATTCCGTGACTTATGGTAATGGAATAGAAAATCCTGATGTCAATAGTTATCCGGCTGTACTTCAACAAAAGCTCGGAGATAAATATCATGTTAGAAATTTCGGACATAGCGGGGCAACCCTCTTAAAAAAAGGCCATAACCCATATTGGCAAACTGAAGAATATAGAAATGCATTGAGTTTCAAGCCTCATGTCATTGTCATTCACCTTGGGTTAAATGATACGGATCCGAGAAACTGGCCAAACTACCGCGATGATTTTATAAAAGATTATACGGATCTTATAAATCGCTTTTTAGCCATTGATGTTCATCCCTTACCTCAAGTCTGGATTTGCAGGATGACGCCAATTTTCCATGGTCATCCAAGGTTTAAAGCGGGAACACGGGATTGGTTTTGGCAAATTCAAAATAGCATAGATCTGCTTGCGCAACATAATAATGTTGGTTTCATTGATCTACATGCACCTTTATATTCCAGACCGGATCTTTTTCCTGATTATGTTCATCCGACAAAAGAAGGTGCCAATATTATTGCCAGGGAAGTATATCAGCAATTGACAGGAGATTTTGGTGGTTTACAAATGCCGGTGGTGTTTAACAATCATATGGTTATCCAAAGGGAAATGAACATACCTGTTTGGGGAACAGCGAATTATAATGAAAGAATACGTGTAGAATTTAAAGATTTAGTCCTGGAAACGGATACAGATGGTTACGGTAATTGGAAGGTTGAATTTCCCCCGATGCAAGCCGGTGGCCCATACACGTTAAAAGTTTCTACCAACGATAAAACTATGGTATTCGATGATGTGCTGGTTGGTGAGGTATGGTTATGCTCTGGTCAATCTAATATGGCTTTTCAACTAAATCAATCTACAAAAGCTGCAGAAGAAATCCTCAATGCAGATTTACCTGATATTCGATTATTCAACATGGAGACAATTGCCTGGGCCGGCAATGAAAGTTGGTCAGAAGATGAACTGGAAAAAATAAACAGGCTGGAGTTTTACAATGCCACATGGGAAAAATGCACTTCTGAAACCTCTGCAGAGTTCTCTGCCATTGCT
>DAOVVI010000037.1 GCA_030637245.1 Cyclobacteriaceae bacterium | reverse complement strand
GTGAAGAAGCTGTCAAAAACCTTGACGAAAATGGAATTATTAGAATTGGAGCTGACGTTAAAGAGGGCGATATTTTAGTAGGCAAAATAACTCCCAAAGGCGAAACTGATCCAACTCCGGAAGAAAAACTTCTTAGAGCAATATTTGGAGATAAAGCCGGTGATGTTAAAGATGCATCATTGAAAGCTTCTCCATCACTCCAGGGTGTTGTAATTGAAACAAAACTTTTCTCGAGACCAAAGAAAGACAAAGATCTAAGAGCAAAAGCAAAGAAGGATGTAGAAATACTCAAAGGAAAGTATAGCAAGCAGCTTCTCGAGGTCAGAACACAAATGATAGAAAAGCTCACCAAGTTATTAGATGGTAAAGTATGTCAGGGTATTAAGCATAAATTTGGTGATGAAATCCTGAGTAAAGGAGTGAAGTTCAATTTAAATGTAATTGAAGAGAAATTGTTCCCGGAACGAAATGTATATCGGGATGAGAGTAACTACAATGTTCAGGAAGAAGTTAATCTGATTACAGATCTCAATTATGATAATTGTACTGATGATGAAAAAACGAACAATTTGATTGTTGAGCTAATCAAAAAATATACGATCAAGCGAAATGAATATGCCGGCGAATTCAAGCGTGTGAGATTTACCCTTGAGGTTGGTGATGAACTTCCCGCAGGAATTGTTCAGTTAGCTAAGGTTTACATCGCTAAAAAGCGTAAACTAAAAGTTGGCGATAAGATGGCTGGACGACACGGGAACAAAGGTGTAGTTGCCAAAATTGTACGAGAGGAAGATATGCCATTCCTTGAAAACGGAAGTCCGGTCGATATTGTTCTTAACCCGCTCGGTGTGCCCTCAAGGATGAACCTTGGACAGATCTATGAAACAGTTTTAGGTTGGGCAGGAGAAATATTAGGAAAAAAATATGCTACACCGATTTTCGATGGAGCTTCAATGAAAGACGTTGAGCAGGAATTGAAAATGGCAAAGCTTCCTGATTTTGGGCGAACCTATTTATATGACGGGTTGACAGGTCATCGATTTGATCAACAGGTAACCGTTGGTAGGATTTATATGCTAAAGCTAGGTCACCTTGTTGATGATAAAATGCATGCCAGATCCATCGGACCATACTCGCTCATTACGCAGCAACCACTCGGGGGTAAAGCACAGTTTGGCGGTCAGAGATTTGGTGAAATGGAAGTTTGGGCTCTTGAAGCTTTCGGAGCGTCTCACGTGTTGCAAGAAATTCTGACAATCAAGTCAGATGATGTAATCGGCAGAGCAAAAGCATACGAAGCCATTGTAAAAGGTGAAAATATGCTAAAGCCAAATATTCCGGAATCATTCAATGTTTTGGTACACGAACTTCGTGGCCTGGCGCTTGAAATTACTTTAGATTAATGAATTCAAACCTTTTTGGTTAATAATAAATACGCTAATAAATTATGGCATTCAGAAAAAACAAAAAACTAAAAAGTGACTTTTCAAAAGTTACCATAAGTCTTGCGTCACCAGAATCCATTTTGGAGAGTAGTCATGGTGAGGTTACCCAACCTGAAACCATTAACTACAGAACTTATAAACCAGAAATGGGAGGGTTATTCTGCGAGCGCATTTTTGGCCCGGTCAAAGATTGGGAATGTCATTGTGGGAAATATAAAAGAATAAGATATAAAGGGATCATTTGTGACCGTTGTGGTGTTGAAGTAACTGAAAAGAAGGTAAGAAGGGAGCGAATGGGGCACATCGAACTTGTTGTTCCTGTCGCTCATATATGGTATTTCAGATCACTTCCAAATAAGATTGGATACCTGCTTGGTTTGCCAACCAAGAAGTTGGATCAAATCATTTATTATGAACGTTATGTGGTCATTCAACCAGGTATTAAGGAAGATGATGACATTAGTAAAATGGATTATCTGACTGAAGACGAATATCTTGATATACTTGATAAGTTGCCAAGAGAAAATCAAATGTTGGATGACAATGATCCTGAAAAATTCATTGCTAAAATGGGCGCCGAAGCTCTTGAAATGCTTTTGGCGAGGACTGACTTGGATGAGTTGTCTTATAAATTAAGGCATCAGGCTGCTACTGACACTTCGCAACAAAGAAAAGCTGAAGCTTTGAAAAGGTTACGTGTTGTTGAGGCTTTCAGAGATGCACGCACCAGAATTGAGAACAGGCCGGAATGGATGATCATCAAGATGGTGCCGGTAATTCCTCCGGAATTAAGACCATTAGTTCCTTTGGATGGAGGAAGGTTTGCAACCTCTGATTTAAATGATTTATATAGAAGGGTAATAATTAGAAATAATCGACTCAAGCGATTGATAGATATTAAAGCTCCGGAAGTTATCTTACGAAATGAAAAAAGAATGCTTCAGGAAGCCGTCGATTCACTATTTGACAATTCTAGAAAAGTTAATGCTGTAAGATCCGATGGAAATCGAGCGCTTAAATCTTTGAGTGACATGCTTAAAGGAAAACAAGGTCGATTCCGTCAAAACCTTCTTGGTAAAAGAGTAGATTATTCCGGAAGATCAGTAATTGTAGTTGGCCCTGAATTGAAAATGCATGAATGTGGTCTGCCAAAAAATATGGCAGCAGAGCTATTCAAGCCATTCATCATCAGAAAGTTGATTGAAAGGGGAATTGTAAAAACCGTTAAGTCAGCTAAAAAAATTGTTGACAGGAAAGATCCTGTGGTGTGGGATATTCTTGAAAATGTATTAAAAGGACATCCTGTATTACTTAATAGGGCTCCAACACTTCACCGGCTGGGGATTCAAGCATTCCAACCAAAGTTGATTGAAGGCAAAGCTATACAATTGCATCCATTAGCTTGTACTGCTTTTAATGCGGACTTTGATGGCGACCAAATGGCTGTACATGTTCCGCTGGGGCAGGAAGCAGTCTTAGAGGCGTCTATTTTAATGCTTTCTTCTCATAATATTTTAAATCCTGCTAATGGCGCTCCTATTACGGTTCCTTCACAGGACATGGTTTTAGGGCTATATTATGTTACGAAGGGAAGAAGAGGCACCAAAAGCAATCCTGAACTTAGCGAAGGAATGGAATTTTATTCTTCGGAAGAGGTGATTATTGCTCTCAATGAAGGACGAGTATCTAAACATGCTTATATAAAAGTAAGGACAAAAGTCAGAAATGAGGCTGGTGAACTCGAGACAAAAGTCATTGAGACTGTTGCAGGAAGAGTAATCTTTAATCAGCATGTTCCTGAAGAAGTTGGATTCGTCAATGAATTATTGACTAAGAAAAAGCTGCAACTGATCATTTCTGATGTATTTAAAATTACAGGGATGGATGTTACCGCTAGATTCCTGGATGACATTAAAACATTGGGATTTCAGGAAGCATATAAAGGGGGGCTTTCTATTGGATTGAATGATGTTATGATTCCTAAAGTGAAGGATGCATTGATCAATGAAGCAAAAGGTGAAGTTGATGAGGTGTGGAATAACTACCTGATGGGTCTTATCACTGATAATGAAAGGTACAATCAGGTAATTGATATCTGGACAAGAATAAACTCTCAGATTACAAGTACCCTCATGAAGCAATTGGAGGAAGATAAAAAGGGCTTTAACTCTATTTTCATGATGATGCACTCTGGAGCCAGGGGTTCAAGAGAGCAAATTCGTCAATTAGGTGGTATGAGAGGATTGATGGCAAAACCACAGAAAAACCTCGTAGGATCTGTTGGTGAAATTATTGAAAATCCAATTTTGTCAAACTTTAAAGAAGGTCTGGACGTAATAGAATATTTCATATCTACTCACGGTGCCAGAAAAGGTTTAGCTGATACAGCTTTGAAAACAGCCGATGCAGGGTATCTGACAAGAAGATTGGTGGATGTTTCTCAGGATGTTGTTGTCAATGAACCTGATTGCAATACGCTGAGAGGGATTGTGGTAACCGCTCTTAAAGACAATGAGGATATTGTTGAACCGCTGTCTGAAAGAATCCTCGGCAGAGTGACTGTTCATGATATTTTTGATCCACTTACTGAAGAACTAATTGTTGCCTCTAATACAGAAATTGATGAGGAAATCGCTAAGAGAATTGATGAAACAAGTATAGAAGAAATTGAAATTAGGTCAGTACTTACTTGTGAAACTAGAAAAGGTGTTTGTGCCAGATGTTATGGCAGAAATCTCGCTACCGGCAAGATGGTCCAAAAAGGAGAAGCTGTTGGTGTAATTGCTGCCCAGTCGATTGGTGAGCCGGGAACTCAGCTTACACTTAGAACTTTTCACGTAGGTGGTACTGCATCAAATATTGCTGTTGACGCAAGGATTAAGGCCAAATTTACAGGAGTTGTTGAATTCGAAGAGTTAAGGTCAATTAATACCACTGACAATGAAGAAAATGATGTTTCCGTAGTTATGGGGAGATCAGGTGAGATTAAGATTATTGATCCTAAATCAAAGAAAGTGCTTATTAGCAATCATGTGCCTTATGGAGCTTTCTTAAAAGTGAAAGAAGGAGATAAAATTAAAAAAGACCATGAACTTTGCTTCTGGGATCCATATAATGCTGTAATTCTCACTGAATTAGATGGAACCATTAAGTATGATATGATTGAAGAAAATCTTACATATCGGGAAATTTCAGATGAACAAACAGGTCATAGGGAAAAAGTTATTATTGATTCAAAAGATAAGACGAAAAATCCTGCATTGATCATCGAAACTAAAGATGATGAGATTTCTTATAACATTCCGGTGGGCGCTCACCTGGCAGTAAGTGATGGGGAAAAAATAAAAGCAGGCCAGGTATTGGTGAAAATACCTAGAACAATGGGTAAATCGAGGGATATTACCGGTGGTCTTCCAAGAGTAACTGAATTGTTTGAAGCCAGAAATCCATCTAATCCGGCTGCTGTGAGTGAAATTGATGGAGTTGTTTCATACGGAGGAATCAAGAGAGGTAACAGAGAAATATTCATTGAATCTAAGGATGGTGTAAAAAAGAGATACCTGGTTTCCCTTTCTAAACATATTCTCGTTCAAAATAATGATTTTGTTAGAGCCGGGATGGCATTGTCTGATGGTGCGATCACACCGGCAGATATATTAGCAATTAAAGGTCCCACCGCTGTTCAGGAATATCTTGTGGATGAAATTCAGGAAGTATATAGACTTCAGGGGGTGAAAATTAATGACAAGCATATTGAAGCCATTGTCAGACAGATGATGCAGAAGGTTTCTATCGTTGACTCAGGAGACACAAGCTTTTTGAATGGCCAGGTAGTTGACAGATGGCTGTTCAGAGAGGAAAATGATACAATAATGGATATGAAAGTTGTAGTTGATCCAAAAGATTCTGAATCGATGAAGGCGGGACAAATCATTTCCAGCCGTAGGTTGAGAGATGAAAATTCCAGTTTGAAAAGAAGAGACCTCAAGCCTGTTGAAGTTAGAGACGCACAACCTGCTGTATCCAAACCTACTCTTCAAGGAATCACTCAGGCTTCTTTGGGAACCGAAAGTTTTATTTCAGCCGCTTCTTTCCAAGAAACAACTAAAGTCTTAAGTGAAGCTTCAATCCGTGGAAAAGCGGATCGTTTGAATGGATTAAAGGAAAACGTGATTGTTGGTCATTTAATACCTGCTGGAACGGGGATGAGAGATTACCTGAAGATGATTGTCACTTCGCAGAAAGAATACGATGCTTTGATGGCGTCAAAAGAAGAGTTCAATAAGGTTGAGGAAGAAACCGAATCAAATTTTTAATATAGATGGATTCAGAAAAAAAAGATCCTAATAAAAATCAAATCAATGTTGAACTCTCTGAAGAAATAGCAGAAGGAGTGTATGCTAATTTGGCAATGATTGCTCATTCAAATAGTGAGTTTGTTATTGACTTCATACGTTTAATGCCTGGTGTACCGAAAGCAAAGGTGAAATCCAGGATAGTAGTAACACCTGAGCACGCCAAACGGTTATTGTATGCACTAAAGGATAACATTGAAAAATATGAGGAAACATATGGCGCTATCAAGAAAACTGATGATGCGCCAAAATTCCCTATTAATTTTGGTGGCACAATTGGAGAGGCTTGATTTTTATTAAAAATCATTTTTTAATATTATCTAAATCCATACCTTTGCAGTCCCAAAAAATATTGAGATATTAATTAACATAATAATAGTATGCCTACTATACAGCAGTTAGTAAGAAAAGGTAGAAAAAAATTAACCAGTAAATCAAAGTCTCGCGCTTTGGATGCTTGCCCTCAGCGCAGGGGTGTTTGTACGAGAGTTTATACCACAACTCCGAAAAAACCAAATTCTGCCATGAGGAAGGTAGCAAGAGTAAGGTTGACAAATACCAAAGAGGTGAATGCCTACATTATGGGTGAGGGGCACAATTTACAGGAGCACTCAATTGTCTTGATTAGAGGAGGAAGAGTGAAAGATCTTCCGGGTGTAAGATACCATATTATTAGGGGAGCTTTAGATACTGCGGGTGTAGATGGAAGATTGCAGGCAAGATCTAAGTATGGAGCGAAAAGGCCTAAAAAATAAATAATTATTTAATAAAATGAGAAAGGCGAAACCTAAAAAGAGATATATATTACCTGATCCAAAATTTCAGGAAACTTTAGTTACAAAGTTTGTGAATTACCTCATGGTCAAAGGCAAAAAGAATTTAGCCTATTCCACTTTTTATGGTGCTGTTGATTTAGTACATGAAAAGACCGGTGAAAACGGATTGGATATATGGAAAACAGCACTAAATAATGTGATGCCTTATGTTGAGGTAAAGAGTAGGAGAGTTGGAGGAGCTACATTTCAGGTTCCGTTGGAAGTAAGACCGGAGAGAAAAACAGCGCTTGGCATTAAGTGGATGATCATGTACGCCAGACTACGAGGAGAAAAAACAATGGTTCAGCGGTTAGCAGGTGAAATTGTTGCTGCTTCCAAGGGAGAAGGTTCTGCGGTGAAAAAAAAGGACGATACACATAGAATGGCGGAAGCGAATAAAGCGTTTTCACATTTTAGGTTTTAGTATGAAAAATGGCTAAGAAGAATCTTAAATATTTAAGAAATATAGGCATCATGGCGCACATTGATGCCGGCAAAACCACCGCGACAGAGCGAATTCTCTATTATACCGGATTGACCCACAAAATTGGTGAGGTACATGATGGGGGAGCAGTGATGGATTGGATGGAGCAAGAGCAGGAAAGAGGAATTACAATTACTTCAGCGGCGACAACTACATTCTGGAAGTACCCGACAGAACAAGGTAAGCCATTGCCAAATACCGAAGACTACAATATAAATATTATTGATACTCCAGGTCACGTTGACTTTACGGTTGAAGTAGAGCGCTCCTTGAGAGTTTTGGACGGTGCAGTCGCACTATTCTGCGCTGTATCCGGGGTTGAACCGCAATCGGAAACAGTTTGGAGACAGGCTGATAAATACGAAGTTCCGAGAATCTGTTTTGTAAATAAAATGGATAGAGCAGGGGCTGATTTTTTCGGAGTGGTTGATGATATTAGGGAAAAATTAAAAGCGAATCCGGTACCTCTTCAGGTGCCGATTGGTTCTGAAGATACTTTTGTTGGAGTTGTTGATTTAATTACAAATAAGGCCATAATTTGGAATGAAGAGGATAAAGGAATGACTTATGAAGAAGTTCCTATTCCTGAAGATTTAGTCGATACTGTAGTTGAGTGGAGACAAAAACTTGTAGAAAGTGTGGCGGATTATGATGATGAGCTTCTTGAGAAGTTTTTTGAAGATCCTGATTCAATCACTCCTGAAGAAATGATGGCAGCCATCAGGAAAGCTGTAATGGACATGTCATTCTCTCCTGTATTGGTTGGATCTGCATTTAAAAATAAAGGTGTCCAATCACTTCTGGATGCAATTTGTGAATATTTACCTTCTCCACTAGATCTTCCTCCGGTTTCTGGAATTAATCCATATACAGAAAAAGAAGAAATCAGGAATGCGAGCGCAGATGAGCCTTTTTCAGCTTTAGCATTTAAAATTGCTACTGATCCTTTTGTGGGCAGACTAGCGTTCTTCAGAGTATATTCCGGAAAGCTTGACGCCGGTTCCTATGTTTTCAATATGAGAACTGAGAAAAAAGAAAGAATTTCCAGGTTGATGCAAATGCATTCCAACAAACAAAATCCAATAAACCAGGTAGAAGCAGGAGATATTGCCGCAGGGGTAGGATTTAAAAATATTAAGACTGGAGATACACTCGTAGATGAAAAGCATAAGATTGTGTTGGAATCTATGACTTTCCCAGAGCCGGTAATTGGATATGCAATTGAAGCCAAAACCCAGGCTGATGTTGACAAACTTGGTATTGCTATTTCTAAGTTGGTAGAAGAAGACCCGACCTTACGTGTTCATACGGATGAAGAAACAGGTCAAACTATTTTGAGAGGCATGGGAGAGCTTCACTTAGAAATTATTATAGATAGATTGAAGCGTGAATTTGGTGTTGAAATAAATCAGGGAGCGCCTCAAGTTGCTTATAAAGAAAGTATTACAACACTGATTGAGCACAATGAAGTTTATAAAAAACAAACCGGCGGGCGGGGCAAATTTGCTGACATTGAATTCGAAATGAGTCCAAGAGAGGATGGCAAAGAAGGCCTTGAGTTTGTCAATAGTATTGTGGGAGGAGCTATTCCACGGGAATTTATTCCTGCAGTTGAAAAGGGATTTAAAAGTGCGATGAAAAATGGGCCTTTGGCTGGCTTCCCAATAGAAGCTATGAAAGTAAGGCTTTTCCATGGGTCG
>DAOVVI010000061.1 GCA_030637245.1 Cyclobacteriaceae bacterium | reverse complement strand
GTAAGGTCCCAACATCTTTACCACAATTTGATCTCCAATAATTGCTTTTATTTCTATATATTACTACTAATATTAGTAATTTTACGTATAAATTTAGTAAAAAGGATTCCTAATGCAAATAAAAACTAAAATAATTAGCTAATTAATTCACATGATCAGAAATGACGGGAGATCGATACTGCACATGGACCTGGATGCATTCTTTGTTTCGGTAGAGTGTTTGCGCGATGACAGGCTCAAAGATAAGCCGCTGATTATTGGAGGCAAAAGCAATCGCGGCGTTGTAGCGGCCTGCAGCTATGAGACGAGAAAGTTTGGCGTACATTCTGCCATGCCCATGAAGCTGGCCCTGCAGCTGTGCCCTGATGCCATCGTGATCTCCGGCGATGCTGAAGCCTACGGCAAACATTCTAAAATCGTCACGGAAATCATTCGCGAAAAAGCCCCGCTATTCGAAAAGTCTTCCATTGATGAGTTCTATCTGGACCTAAGCGGTATGGACAAATTTTTTGGCTGTTACAAATGGTCAACCGAATTGCGGCAAAAGGTCATGAAAGAGACTCGCCTTCCCATCTCTATGGGGTTGTCCATCAATAAGCTGGTATCGAAAGTGGCTACCGGCGAATGCAAACCCAATGGCCAGAAGCAAGTAGAACGGGGCGATGAAGAAGCCTTCCTGGCGCCGCTTTCAATCCGGAAAATTCCCATGATAGGAAAAAAGACTGCTGACTTCTTTTATGAAATGGGCATTACCAGGGTGAAAACACTTCGCGAAATGCCGGTCGGAATGCTGGAGGCTACCTTTGGCAAAAACGGGCGTATCATCTGGAATAAAGCCCATGGCATTGACAATAGCCCTGTAGTGCCCTATGTGGAGCGAAAATCCATATCAACGGAAAGCACCTTCGAAACAGACAGCATCGATGTGAAGAAGATGAAAGCCATACTCACAGCCATGATCGAGAAGCTGGCGTTCAAGCTGAGAAGCGAAAAAAAACTGTGCTCCTGCATCGCTGTGAAAATCCGTTATTCAGATTTTGAAACCACAAGCAAGCAACTACACATCCCGTACACCTCTTCAGACAAAGTACTGATTGATAAAGCTTTGGGTCTTTTCGACAAATTATACACCAGGCGCATCCTGATACGATTGATTGGGGTCAGGCTCAGCAAGATGGCACATGGCAATTATCAGATCAACTTGTTTGACGACACCAGGGATGAGATCAATCTTTTCGAAGCAACCGACAGGATAAAAGCCAAATATGGAGCGGGAGCGCTTATGCGGGCGTCAACCCTGGACACCGGATCGAAACTGAGGTATGACTTCAATGCATTTTCGGGGTAATGGGCGCATTGGCGGGCCCTCCTCCGGCGGACAGGCTGTCGCTACTCACCTGCCACCCTGCCTATCCAAACGCAAAACCCAGCGCAGTGGCAGGCAGGCGCACAAACCTATTTCGCCCGCCTGGCCGGCGAGGCAGGGGTTCAAACAAGCGCTCCATCTCTGGCGCAATCCTGCGACAACATCAACAAAGGTGTGAATCGGTAATTTGTTTTTCTGATGAGTATAGGACCAAATTTATTGAGTAGAACTTTTAATAGAAAAGGTATAAATGGTTAATATTGCGTTGGATTCAATTTACAATTCCAAATATTTGTTTCATCAATAAACAATAAGAGATCATGCCAGGAATGGAAGTTTACGGCGCTGAGGAGCGCAAAGAAGTAATGGATGTGCTGGAAACAGGAGTCTTGTTTCGATATGGACACGAACATCTAAGAAAGGGGATGTGGAAAGCTGCTGAATTTGAAGAAGAAGTTTGCAAACAAACCGGGGCTAATTATGCACATGCAGTATCGAGTGGAACTGCAGCGGTCACAAGTATCATGGCTGCAACGGGTATTGGGCATGGTGATGAAGTAATTGTGCCACCCTATACATTTGTGGCGCCGATTGAAGCAGTGTTTTTAGCCGGGGCTTTACCTGTTTTTGCTGAAATAGATGAAACGATCTGTCTGAGTCCTGAAGGAATTGAAGCAGCTATTACTCCAAATACCAAGGCTGTTTTGTTGATTCATATGTGTGGGGCAGCAGCCGATCTGGACGGAATTCTGGAAGTTTGCAAAAAGCATAATTTGGTATTACTGGAAGATTGCGGGCAGGCAATGGGTGCAAGTTATAAGGGAAAATCCGTAGGCCTTCATGGAGCTGCGGGAGCTTTTTCTTTTGATTATTTCAAAATCACCACTTGTGGCGAAGGCGGAATGACCATCACCAATAAGGAGGAGATTTATAAAAATATTGACCAGGTGGCGGATCACGGGCACACACATGAAGGAAATAACCGCGGCATGGAGGATCATTACATTATGGGTTCAAATTTTAGAATTGGTGAAATAAATGCAGCCATAGGTCTCGCCCAAATGAGAAAGCTACCCTGGATTTTGGAACAAAACAGAAAAAACAAAAAATACATAAAAGACAGGTTGAAAAAGATCGGCGGATTGACCTTCAGAAAAATGGATGATGAATTAGGTGACTCAGCGACGTTCCTGAACTTCTTTGTGCCTACCAAAGAAAAGGCAACTGAGCTATTTGCCCAGTTAGCAGAAGACGGTGTTGGTGGTGTAGCAAATTGGTACACGAATATGTATCATTTTATCAATCAATGGGATCACATCAAGGAAATAAAATTTCCTTCAAAATTAGCTATCAACGATCTAGGCGCACCTCAGGATTATAAAAATTTGTCCTTACCGAAGTCTGAAGATGTGATTAGCAGGTTGGTTTCTATCGGTATTTCCTGTACATGGAAAGAAGATGAATTAGCTGCATATACTGACAAAGTAATTACTTCCATTAAAAAAGTACTTTAATTTATTCAATCAAAAATCTCTATTTCAATAATTCATTAAATCAATCAATAGTGATGCATAGAAATTTTAAAAATATAGATAAGGTTTGTTATGGCAAGGGTGCATTCAATCAATTGGATGAAATACTGGAGCCAAAGCGATCTGAGAATGATAATTTCATGGTTTTTATCGTGGATAATTATTTCAAAGGAAAGGATCTCGAAAAGCGTGTTCCGCTACATGATAAAGACATGATCTTTTTTGAAGATGTGGATCCTCATGAGCCAACCACAGAGCAAATTGATAGATTAAGAGATACTATCCTGGCTGAAAAAGGAATGCCATCTGGCGTTATAGGTATTGGAGGCGGTAGCATCATGGATATCGCGAAAGCGCTATCGCTTATGGTGAATAACGAAGGTTCATCTTCACTTTACCAGGGATTGAATTTGGTGAAGAATCCGGGAATTTATCACCTCGGCGTACCCACAACTTCGGGAACCGGAGCTGAATGTTCTATGACTGCAGTGTTGACCGGGCCGGTTAAAAAACTGGGTTTAAAATGCGATTGGACAGTTTTTAACCAGGTAATCCTCGATCCCGAATTGACAGAAACAGTACTAAGAAATCAATGGTTTTATACAGGTATGGATTGTTTCATCCATTGTATTGAATCGGAAAGCGGTATCTTTTATAATGAGTTTTCAAGAGCATATGGAGACCAGGCGTTGAAACTATGTCGGGATGTTTTTACTGGAGAGAAAAGTGGTCAGAATCCTGAAAATAATGAAAAATTGATGATTGCATCTTTATTTGGTGGATTGAGCCTGACTTATTCTGAAGTTGGCGCGTGCCATGCTTTTTCTTATGGGTTATCATATGTTTTTGGGATGCGCCATGGTTATGCAAACTGTATCGCCTTTAATCATTTGAAGGAGTTTTATGGTGAGGCAGTACAAGAATTTAAAGATATGGTTGCTTTCCATAAAATCGACCTCCCTCAAAATATTTCAGCTAGCTGGTCTAACGATGAAATCTCCAAAATGGCTGATGTGGCATACAATCTTCCGCATATGTGGACGCACGCCATGGGCCATGACTGGGAAAAGAAATTGACTAAAGAATATTTGATGGAGGTTTACCGTAGATTTTAAAATAAGAGTTTCATTTTGATTATTGCTACTGGGGGTGCTGGGCTCTGGAGACTGGGTTCTGGTCACTACTTTGTCTCAAAAATAAAAATCAATAAAGTATTAATGAAATTATGAGAAATGGAATAAGGTTTCTATTATTCTCATAATGTGCCTAATAATCACCACAAAAAAGGCAATACAACTTTCCGGTCTTTTGGATATTCCGGAAATTGCTCTTTGTACCAGGAGTGATGATTATTTGCTCTTGGCGTCAGATTGCAAAAAGTCCATACAGCAAATGATATGGCTGCCGGATTTCTTGCGACCAAAGCAAATCCCACCCATTCCACTATTTCACCAAAATGATTCGGGCAACTGATATAGTTAAAAAGCCATCCCAATGGGATCTGATATCCCTGATCTTGCTTTCTTAAAGTGATTAGTTTTGAGTCAGCAATCTGATTAATTGTAAATCCTGTGAAAAATACGATTAATCCAATAATTGTCATGAAACCAAATAAAGCGCCTGAATTTCCATTTACAAATCCGATATAATATCCATTTACAAATCCATTTACCAGATTAAAAAATATCGCGCTTATTGAAATGATCAAAGGCATTTTCTTGTTTTTGGTTTTTATCCTGAAGGGGAATATCAAAACTCTGTTCATATAATGTACAGACCATAAAGCAATTAAAATCCATGAAAGTGTATCCTTTTCAGTGGGGCCAAATATCGCTAATAGCGGGAAAGTTAAAAGAGCCGGAACCTCCATCCAAAACCAACTCCAGTGGTTGTCAATCATCGGGCCCCAGCCAGATGTCACATGCCGGCCATACGGAACCCTGGTCTTTAGCAGAATCGGAAAAATAATTATTGGAATTGTAATCCATATCCAAACAAAAATCTCAAACCAATTCATAAAATATATAAAGTCAAATTGAAAACAAATGCGAAGATATAAGATTTCTCCAATTTGCTTTATTCTCTCAACAATGATATTTTTACATATTGTACCAAAAGTTAACCATGCCTTCAAGACAAAATTTACTTCTTCTTGTCATAATCGGGATCTTGTTTTTAACCATCTGGCAAATAGCCGAAACTAAATCCGTAAGTAGGGAACAGGCGTCGATTAACCTAAAATTGCCTGAGGAAATAAGCTTCAATTTTCATGTGAAACCCATACTCTCTGATAAATGTTTTGTCTGCCATGGTCCTGATGCAAATAAACGAAAAGCCGGTTTACGGCTGGATAAAGAGGAAGTCGCAAAGGCTGAATTAAAAGAGAATCCCGGAAATTTTGCTATCGTCTCCGGAGATATTGAAAAAAGTGAGCTTGTTACGAGAATATTTACAAATGACGAAAGTTTAGTTATGCCGAGGCCGGATTCTCACTTACAGCTAAGTGAGGAAGAAAAGGCAATATTAAGAAAATGGATTGAACAGGGAGCAAAATATAAACCGCATTGGGCTTTCATTCCACCTGAAAAATCAGAGCTTCCCGAAATTGAAAATAAAACCTGGGTAAGAAATGAAATTGACTATTTCATTTTAAGCGAAATTGAAAAAAAAGGCCTAAATCCATCAGAAGAGGCATCCAATACAAAATTGATCAGAAGAGTAAGTTTAGATCTTACCGGTTTGCCGCCAACCATAGAAGAAGTGGAAAAATTTATACGAAATAATTCGGTGTTTAATTATGAAGAATTGGTGGACTATTACCTGTCAAAACCTGCCTATGGAGAAAGGATGACAAGAGAGTGGCTTGATGCAGCCAGGTATGCCGATTCTCACGGATATCAGGATGACAGCTATAGAACTATGTGGCCATGGAGGGATTGGGTGATTCGTGCTTTTAATATAAATATGCCTTACGATCGGTTTCTGACCTGGCAGATTGCCGGAGACTTAATGCCAAATGCCAATAAAGAACAAATACTGGCAACTGGTTTTAACAGGAATCATCCTATTACGCAGGAAGGCGGAGTGATCGATGAGGAATATCGATCTACCTATGTCAGTGACAGAACAAACACCCTGGGAAAAGGGATTCTCGGTTTAACGCTTGAGTGCGCAAAATGTCATGACCATAAGTACGATCCTTTGTCGCAAAAGGAATATTATAGTATGTATGCCTTTTTCAATAATGTAAATGAAAAAGGACTTCAGATGGACGCCGTGCAGGCAAAAAATAGGAAATACTATGCCGATGCTCCATATATAAAAATTGAAGATTCGGATATCAAAGGAATTCTTGCTTTCATAAACAAGCCGGACACAGGAAAGATAAATGTCATGGTAATGAATGATTCCAGCGCCAGGGAAACCTTTGTCCTGGCAAGAGGAAATTATGATGCACCTTCAGATTTGGTGTCAGCCTCAGCTCCAATTGCAATTATGAAATTTCCGGATGATTACCCTAAAAACAGGCTGGGGCTTGCCAAATGGTTGACAAACCATAAAAATCCACTGACTGCAAGAGTTTTCGTAAATAGGCTTTGGGCCATGATTTTTGGGCAGGGGATTGTAAAAACTACTGAAAATTTTGGCAGCCAGGGTTCATTACCCACGCATCCGGAATTGTTGGACTGGCTTGCTGTTGATTTTATGGAGCATGATTGGGATATCAAATATATATTGAAAAAGCTGGTGACCAGCGCAACATACCGGCAGTCTTCCGACATCACTCCGGAAATGAAAAAAGCAGATCCCGAGAATATTTATCTGGCCCGGGGTTCAAGATTCAGACTGGGAGCAGAAGAGATCAGAGATTATATTTTAACCACAAGTGGATTGTTAAATGATGAAATTGGCGGGCCAAGCGTGAAACCATACCAACCGCCGGGTTTATGGGAAGAAACCAATGCCGGAGGCAACCGCGGTATTTTAACAAAATATATCCCCGACACAGGGAATAAGCTTTATAGGAGATCTTTATATACTTTTTGGAAAAGAACATTGCCGCCTCCTTCCATGGCTATTTTTGATGCACCAAATCGTGATTTATGTGAAGTTCGCAGACAAAAAACGAATACTCCCTTGCAGGCGCTTGCATTACAAAATGACATCCAGGTATTGGAGGGCGCACGGGTTATCGCCAATAATATAAATGAAAATACATCAGATATTGATGATGCCTTAAAAACCATTTTCACAAGTATTCTGATTAGATATCCTACAGAAAATGAACTCGAAGTTTTGTCTGAGTACCATGAGGATTTTTTGAAAAAATTTGAAGATAATACTGAAAAGGCCATGAAATTAATATCTGTGGGGCAATCTTCAGCAAGTGTTTCTGATCCTGCTGGTACTGCCGCATTAATGATGGTTGCACAAGTGTTATATAATCTGGATGAAACCATAACAAAGGAATAATCTATGAGCTTAACTGAAAAAATATCCGGCGAAAAACTGAATATCAACAGGAGACACTTCTTTTCTAAATTAAGTGTTGGTCTGGGAACTGTTGCCCTGGGATCATTAATGATTCCGGATTTATTTAAACGTGGAGGTATTAGCTTAGATCAAAATTCTCCAAATGCGGGGATTCCACACTTTGCACCAAAAGCTAAACGCATCATCTATCTGTTCCAGGCTGGTGCGCCATCGCAATTTGAATCATTTGATTATAAGCCCTTACTCCGCGAGCGTATGGGAGAAGATCTTCCTGAATCCATCAGAAATGGTCAACGGCTTACCGGAATAACTTCAAACCAAGACCGATTCCCATTGGTTGGTTCTTTACCAGATTTTAAGCAATATGGTCAAAACGGTGCTTGGATAAGTGATTATTTTCCATATACAGGAAAGATTGCTGATGAAATATGTATCATCAATAGCATGCATACGGAAGCCATT
>DAOVVI010000438.1 GCA_030637245.1 Cyclobacteriaceae bacterium | reverse complement strand
CTCACCGAGCTTACATTGAAAATTGGCAAATTTGATTTTGTGCAAAAGATGGCCAAGGTTAAAATTAAGGAGTATGTAGAATTTATTTCATCATTGCTGCTAGAGATTGGAATTGAGCATCCAAAAGAGGAGGCGCAATTGATCGCCGGGCTTTTTGATGGAATTGGAATACAATACCTGGTAATACGTAAAGATTATCCATTGGATGAAATGGAAAAATATTTAATTGATAAATACTGTAAACATGAATAATTGGAGAAAATCATTATTGACCATTGTAGTAACGGTATTGTTTGCATCTGTAAGTTGGGGGCAGACGGCACGGGAGATTATTGACAAAGCAGATAAAAAAATGCAGGGCAATTCTTCTAAATCTGAAATGATAATGCGAATTGTCCGTCCAGACTGGACCCGGGAAATAGGCATAAAAGGATGGGCACTAGGGAAAGAATACAGCCTGATGCTCATCACCAGCCCCGCCCGTGACAAAGGTTCTGCATTTCTTAAGCGGGAAAGTGAAATCTGGAACTGGCAACCTTCGATTGATCGTGTTATTAAACTCCCTCCTTCAATGATGATGCAATCCTGGATGGGCTCTGATTTTAAGAATGATGACCTGGTAAAAGAGTCATCCATTGTGAGGGATTATGCTCATACACTGGAGGGTGACACCACTATAAATGGAAGGGATGCATGGAAAATAGTCTTAATTCCCAATGAAGATGCTGCGGTAGTCTGGGGCAGAATTGAAGCCTATATTTCAAAAGAGGATTATTTACAGCTACTATTCCGGTATTATGACGAAGATGATTTTCTTGTCAATACCATGATATTATCGGATATAAAAGAAATGGGTGGAAGAGTATTACCTACCCATCTTGAAGTTATTCCGGCTGAAAACCCAGATCAGAAAACAGAAATAATCTATAAATCCATGGAATTTGAAATAAATATAAAATCTAACTTTTTTTCCATACAGAATATGAAGAGAGTTAGGTAATTGGGCTTCGAGTTGCAAGTCAATAACTTTGAGTTAAATCATAAAATCATAAAAATGAAAAATTTTAAAGAATTGATTATCTGGCAAAGAGGAATTCAAATTACAAAAATGGTATATCAACAATTGAAAAATATTCCTCGAGAGGCAAAGGGTGAATTAGGACCTCAACTGATCAGGTCTGCAATTTCAATTCCATCAAATATAGCTGAAGGGAGTTCACGCTCAAGTGCCGAAGACTACAAGCGATTTTTAGAAATTGCACTTGGGGCTTCATTTTTACTGGAAACACAGTTGATAATTCAAGATCAAATAGTGCAGGAAAATGATAGTGATCTTAATAAATTATTATTGCTAATTGGTGAGGAGCAAAAATTGATAATGAGTTTTATTAAAAAAGTAGCTCAAAGCATCGAGCTTGAAGCTCTCGGCTCCACGGTATTAGCTCAAAGTTATTCACTTGAAGCTCAGTAGTAACTGAGCTTAAATATAAAAGACAAACTAACAGAAATATGTACTTAACACTTGCCTGGCGAAACATTTGGCGTAATAAACGGAGAAGCTTTATTACCATTGGTTCGATCACTTTTGCCGTTTTACTTGCCTGTATCATGCGGTCGATGCAGCTTGGCTCTTATGAACGTATGATTGAAAATGCAGCACGATTTTATACTGGCTACATACAGGTCCATAAAAATGGATTTTGGGACGATAAAACCATAGATAACAGTTTCAAATATGATAACTCCCTGGTTTCAATTATTGAAAATACTCCAGGTGTTGAAGTTGCCGTGCCCCGTGTCGAATCCTTTGCCCTTGCTGCCTTTGGAACTAAAACCAAAGGGGCCATGGTGTTGGGTATAGTTCCTGAAAAAGAAAATCAACTAACCCTGGTAAAGGATAAACTGGTAGAAGGCTCCTATTTAAATGACGACGATAAATCTGTAATGATTGGCCAGGGACTTGCCGAATACCTGAAAATGGGTATTGGAGATACAATTGTATTGATAAGCCAGGGGTATCATGGCGCAAATGCTGCAGGCATCTATCCAGTGAAAGGGATCATGAAATTTCCGGTCCCCGTACAAAACAACCAAACCATTTATCTTCCATTGAAAGAGGCTCAATGGTTTTATAATGTTGAAAATCAACTTACAAGTATTTCTTTAGTTGTTGATAAAGCAAAAAATGTGGACAGAATTGTCGCCGATATCAGTGGCCAGGTAGATACCGATGCGCTGGAAGTAATGGGATGGCATGACCTGATGCCCGACCTGGTCCAGGGGATTGAGATTGATAATATAAGTGGAAAGGTAATGTTATGGATATTGTATGCGGTCATTGGATTTGGAATGTTTGGCACCTTTCTGATGATGACAGCAGAAAGGATGTACGAGTTTGGCGTAATGATGAGTGTGGGTATGAAGAGGCTTATCATGCAGTTTACCATTTTTATAGAAATGGCAATGATGACATCAATAGGTGTACTTATGGGGGTCGGAATAAGTCTGCCTATACTCATCTATTATTACAATAATCCTATATTTTTCACTGGGGAATCGGCAAAAGCGTTTGAGAGTTTTGGCGTGGAAGCCGCATATTTCTTTTCGCTGCAACCATCACTATTTTATTACCAGGCATGGGCGATTTTTTTCATGGCGCTCATCCTTAGTTTGTATCCGTTGATGGTCATTCAGAAACTCAAACCCGTGAAAGCAATGCGGGAGGGAATATAATGATATAATGCTAGAATGATATAATGCTAGAATGATATAATGCTAGAATGATTGAATGAGATAATGATGAAATGATCTAATGAGCTAATGCGGAAATGAGATAATGAAAATAAAAAATAGGGATATGACAGAAAAAGAAATATTCATTGAACAATTGAAAAAACTAAAGTGATGTCAAAAGCAAAATATTCAACCTGCAATAAATTGTAAAAGTTATGGTAGCCTGCCTCGCCGGCAGGCGGGCATTAAATCATTTTCACATTTTAGCATTCCAACT
>DAOVVI010000385.1 GCA_030637245.1 Cyclobacteriaceae bacterium | reverse complement strand
GCTTCTATGCCTATTATCATTTTGGTTTTGATTTTCTGAGATAACTTAAGGCAATCAAAAACCCCGGCTGGAGTTGTTATATCTTCCCTCGCCTCTACTTTTCTGTCTGTTATCAGAACGGTCATTTTAAACATGCTAACTGAACTTGATCCAACATCCACTACTAGAGAACCGTCTTTTAACAGAGTTCCCGGTGCCGCATCCATAGAAGGTATCTCAAATTCTGTGGCGTCAATTTCAATATCCATGTCTTCATAAGCCTGCAAGGCTTCACCATTCATTTTAAACGTCATATCAAATTCAAATTTGCCATTTTTACAATACGCATCGAACGTATTGGAAAAGATTTCCTCTCCTTTTTTATCATATGAAATCGCCTTAATTGTAAACTTTATGTCGCTACCTGATTTAACTACGTCCAAAAGCTCATATGCTAGCTTTCCATTCTCTTTACCTTTTGATGTGTAATTGGTGATTTCCCATTTGGCTCCCTTCGAAGTCGGTACATAAGGGTTGCAATCTGATTGAGAATAACCTGCATTAACTATAAACGCCAGTGCTACAATAGTAATAATTTTCATTTTTGTGGTATTAAATTTTGAAATGATAATGTTACAATATTCCGTTAACTATTTTATATTTTATTTGTCAAATAAACGGACTATCAATTAATCTGTTTCCATCTCTATCATAGACTGCATAGTTGAATCCCGGAACAAGCGAAAAGGCACCATATTTCCCATCCTTTCTCAGCGCCAGGAATCCAACCTGAAAATTTTTATTCCCATTATTTGTTTTCAAAATTCTTCTTACAATTTCTTTACATGCCTCTTCCGGTTCAGCACCGTTTCTCATCAACTCAACTACCATGGCACTACCGGCTTGTTTTATTACCTCCTCGCCAACTCCCGTCGCACAAGCAGCCCCAATTTCATTATCTACAAAAAGACCGGCCCCGATAATTGGAGAATCGCCTACTCTTCCATGCAGTTTATTGGCCAATCCACTTGTGGTACATGAGCCCGATAAATTACCATTACCATCCAATGCCAGCATACCAATGGTGTCGTGATTTTCTATGTTAATAATGGAACTATTTCTATTAAACTCTTCCTGCATTTTCTGCCATTCTTTCAGGGTATCCGGAGTTAGAAGATTTTCTTTTTTAAATCCCTTTTCCAAAGCAAATTCCAACGCTCCTTTTCCGACCAACATTACATGCGGTGTTTGATCCATCACCAATCTTGCTACAGATATCGGATGTTTTATATGTTCTAAACACCCTACGCTTCCGCATTGTTGATTTTCATCCATGATACAGGCGTCCAGTGTAACTCTTCCATCCCGATCAGGATAACCTCCAAAGCCCACAGATTTAACCTTTGGATCGGCTTCCGGTACTTTCACCCCTGCCTCAACAGCATCAATAGCTTTTCCTCCACTATGTAAAACTTCCCATGCTGCTTTATTCGATGGAATACCATGTCTCCAGGTGGATATGACGATTGGTTTATTAGATTTATTTGAAAATCCCGTTGCCGAAAATGCTTTGGAGTTTACACCCATTACTCCTGCTAAGGAGGAAAATAATGCTGTCTTCTTTAAAAATCCACGTCTTGTATTCATTCTGATTTTTCTGGTTTATAAATAACTCAAGTTTAACCAATAATTAAGGATTTAACTAAAAAGCTTCAATCAAGATTTGACAGGTCCCAGGATTCTTTTTGATCATATAAAAGATATCCATCTTTTATACTTAGTGGTGATGGAATATTATTATGAAAAAGTTGACCCGTACCCAGCCCTTGAGGCAAATCAATAGGATAGTTTGCTGTAAATTGAGCTATGGCATTTAAGCCAATATTTGATTCCAATGCTGAAGTCACCCACCATCCAACAGATCTTTTCGTGGCCAGCTCAATCCAATTCTTACTTTGTTGAAGTCCCCCGACCAGAGTTGGTTTTAATATTATGTAGGCTGGCTTTATACTTTCCAATAATTGTATTTTAAGCTCGTTTCCTTCAACTCCAATGAGCTCTTCATCCAGTGCGATTGGTATCGGAGATTGATCACAGATCTTTTCCATTGATTCCCAGTCACCGGCCATGATCGGCTGTTCGACAGAATGTATATCATATTTAGAAAACCGATCGAGAATTCCTAATGCATCTTCAGTATGAAATGCTCCATTAGCATCTAATCTGATCGTAATCTGACCTGGAGAGAATTGATCTCTGATATATTTAAGTAATGTGAATTCATCTTCCAAATTAATCGCCCCTACTTTTATTTTTATACAGTTGAATCCTTCATCTATTTTACTTTTTATACGGTGAAGCATTAATTCTTTATTTCCCATCCATACCAATCCATTTATGGGAATAGTTTGCACGGATTTTGTAAAATCATTTTCAAATAAAATTCTCCTACCTCCTTTTTGTAAATCCATGATTGCTGTTTCTAAGGCAAATTGAATGGCAGGGAAGGTACCTGGGATTATCTCTTTAACATGCTCAAGCGTGATATTGTCTATCCCCGAAACAGTTTTAATGCAATTGTCTAAAACCGCTTGGATATTACCTTCCAGATCAGGACTCAATCCTGCTAAAGGGCTACACTCACCGATTCCAAAAGTCTCAGGCTTTTCATGATCATATAATTTCAGAAAATAGGCGTCTTTCGATGTCATTACGCCGCGTGAAGTCCCCGCTTCAAACCTGAAATCTAACCTGTATTTTTGAATTTCAATTTTCATTTACACTAGTTCGTGTGTTCGTAATCTTTATATTATTCTTACTAAGCATAAAACTCGAAAATTACAAACTTCAGGCACCAAATTACAAATAATTCTCAATGTCGGGAAACTCAATAATCTAAACCGTTTCGATCACTTGATATTTGGAAATTATTTATTTTTTGTGATTTGCCATTTGGTGTTTTAATTCAAAATTCACATGGAGAAGTCGATATTATTTTTATGGTGAAACTTATCAAAACCGGATAAAGCATCAAGCCCTCTCACAGCCAACGCGATATCCACGGACACTATCGGTCACCTTTTGGAACACTCATTATCAAGAGCTATATTCGCCATTCAAGGTGCATATAAAAAATGTAGAGTATTGGGCGAAAAGTACCCATATGAAAATGATCACAATTAATGAAATTCTTAGCGGTTTTGAAGTAGAGTGCATTGATATACCAAACTCCCCACATTAAATCCATTACCTTTAATAGCTCAAAATTAGTATTATGAAGAAATTACAGTATTTATTCCTTTTCGGATTTTTTATGTTATTAATCTCCTGCCAGTCACCAATTGAAAAACCTGGGGATTTTAAGCTATTACCCTTACCTCAAG
>DAOVVI010000086.1 GCA_030637245.1 Cyclobacteriaceae bacterium | reverse complement strand
GCCTTGACAATAACTTTTTCATGATTCGTTTTAACCATTGAGCCTTTAGCTCCAACTTTTACAATGGAAATCTCACACATTTCAGCTATTTCCATTAATGCCGCTTCCGGATCTTTACCAGTAAAGGACTTTGATTCTTCCTCATTTGCAAACACAATATCGACATATTCTACAACCAATTTTTTCAGAAATTGCAAATTGCTTTCCACTACATTGTAGCTGGCCATATCAATAGAAACTTTCAGCCCGTTTCTTTTTGCAAGTTGTACAGCCGCTTCAATCAATTCATGATTTTGAACCAAATATCCTTCAATGTGAAAAAAATCGTACCCTTTAAAATATTCCTCCTTCAAATCTTCAGGAGTCAATTCTACCGCTGCTCCAAGGTAAGTTGCAAAAGTTCTTTGCGAATCTTCACTTATTAGTGTAGTGGCGATTCCGGTATCCTGGTCTCCATTTAATAAAATGGCCTCGATCCCTTTTTTGGTCATATCATTGGAAAAGATCTTTCCAGGCTTATCTTCATGGATTTTACCTATATATCCGCAAGACATTTCAAGATTAGCTAATCCATTGATGGTATTTGCCGCAGAACCCCCCGATGCAATTTCATATTTCAAATGACCCAATGCATTGATCAATTGTTGCGATTTCTCCTTGTCAACCAACTGCATACTTCCCTTTGGGAGTTCAAATGTTTCCAGTAACCGATCGTCATTAATTTTTACCAGTATATCTACAAGGGCATTGCCCATTCCTAATACCTTTTTCATCTGTTTATATTTTTGAATTTTCAAGTATCACGAAAACATAATCATGTCCTTGAGTGTCCTTAATATGCTCCGGTCATGCCGGTTTCATGTGTTTATCTTTTTATGGCTGATCTCAGCGATGGCATTAATCATCCTATAGTGTATCTTTAATTTGCTCCGGCTATGCACGCCTGCAGGCGAGGCAGGCCGGTTTCATGCTTCAATATTGATTTTAAAATTGCGCCCAAAAGTAAGAGGTCTGTTGTAAAACAAAAAAAGAAGGGTATAATTATTATTGATTTGCAGAAAAATTATCAAAATATCTATTTGGATAATCGGTAATAAAACCATCCACTCCCATATCAATCATTTTCTTCATGTCTTTAATTTCATTCACGGTCCATGGGATGATCTTAACCGACTTATTGTGGAGTTCTTCAATTTCTTTTGGCTTAATCAGCTTAAAATTTGGGCTGTAGATACCTGGAGTAAATCCAAGCTCTTCAATGTTTTTCGCTGAAGATTTCGAATTTGAAATTAATAATGAAAGTGCGTATCCAGAATATTTTAACTTCCAATGTTGTAGTATTCTCATATCAAATGATTGAATACAAATGCGTTCTGGTGGAATATTCTCATTAATCACATTATACACCAATTCCGTAAACAGGCCAGGTTCCGGGTGAAATATGTGAACTCCGGATGAACTGCTTTTCAATTCAATATTATAATGGATTGGTTTTTTTTGATTATTCCGGATATGGTTTTCACACTGCTCAAATACTTCGGAAAGAAGTGGTTTATAAACAGACATTTTCTGTTGCTCCGGGAACTTGTCATTTCCTATAATCCCACAATCAAAAAGCTTGACGTCTTCATAATCAAGATTATAAATATTGATCTCTTTTTCCTCTTTCTTTTTTATTTCAGCTCCCAACTCATTCACACAAAATTGAGAAGAAATATAAGGATCATGAGAAACTACCACTTTCCCATCTGCTGAAATCACCACATCCATTTCGAGTGTGGTAACTCCCAGGTCAATGGCTTTTATAAATCCGGGAATCGAATTTTCGGGCATCAAACCTCTGCACCCTCTATGGCCCTGGATATCAAATGTCTGACTAAAAGAAGCATGCATAGTAAAAAACAGTAAAAACCATGAAAGATATATTGACCTTTTCATAACCTCCTTATCGATTTCTAAAAAATATAATTGAAGATACAGAATTATTCGGGCAAAATAAAGTAGGAAACGAGTCGGTTTTGTTGAAAAGTATTATAAGTCGAATAATCCCTTATTGAGTGCGATCAATGCATCTTTTTTATTTTGTGATTCGATGAGAACTGACACATTATATTTACTTCCACCATAAGAAATCATTCGAATAGGAATTTCTCTCAGGGCATCAAATATTTTTTCAATTATTCCTTTTTCTTCCACAACATCGTTTCCAACCATGCATATTATAGATTGATCCTTGTCAACTGTCACCGCTCCTAAAGCCTTTAAATCTCCCACAATTTCAGATAACTTAGAATCGTCGTCAATCGTTAGTGATACGGCCACTTCTGAAGTTGTGATCATATCAATTGGCGTTTTATACTTTTCAAATATTTTAAAAACATTACTTAAAAATCCGTATGCCAACAACATCCTGGTTGATTTGATTTTTATTGCGGTAATTCCATTTTTTGCTGCAATAGCTTTTATCTCTTTTGATTTTTCTTTGCTACTTATCATGGTGCCATACGCTTCCGGATCCATTGTATTTTTCAACTGAACCGGGACATTATATTGCTTTGCAGGGAGGATGGAGGATGGATGAAGAATTTTTGCCCCAAAATAAGCAAGTTCAGAAGCTTCATCAAAAGACAGCTCTGCAACAGGTTTTGTTTTTTCCACAACTCGCGGATCGTTATTGTGCATTCCGTCAATATCTGTCCATATCTGAACTAAATCAGCATTAATAGCAGCTCCGATCAGTGATGCTGTATAATCGCTGCCTCCTCTTTTGAGGTTGTCAATTTTTTGTTCAGAATTCAAACAAATATATCCCTGGGTAATGAATAGTTCATTTCCTTCATGGATTTTCAATAAATTTTTAAGACCTGCCTGGATAAATTCCATATCCGGTTCATCATTATCATCTATGGCCATGAATTCCAAAGCCGGCAATAAAATATTCTTGTATCCTGTTTCTTCGAGGTATATCGAGAACAACTTAGTGGAAATCAATTCGCCCCGGGCAAGTAGTTCCTTAGTGTTATTTTCGCTGAATTCTATCTTTAATTGTGACCGAATGAAAGAAAAATTTTCATTGATTACATACTGAGCTTTCGCTTTGCTGTTTTCTTTTTGTACCAGCTCGTTCTGAAATTTTACATAATGATGATACAATGTTTCTATTTCCCGTGAAGCGTCATCAGGTTTTCCTGCTGATAAGTCCTCTCCAATTTTCACAAGTGAGTTAGTTGTGCCGGACAAGGCAGACAAAACAATAATTTTAGGTCCTTTTTGTGATGTGATTATGTTTGCAACCTGATGCATCCTCGAGGGTTGCCCAACTGAGGTGCCTCCAAACTTCAAAATTTTCATTATGGATAGGAATGGGTTTTACGATAAAAAAGATCTGTATTAATAAATAAATGCTGATTTGCTTTTAAAAGCCAAGCATTTTAATTGCGGTGGCAGAAGCTTCATCACCTTTATTTCCGTGTTTCCCTCCGGCCCTGTCGAACGCCTGTTGCAAATTGAGTGTGGTCAGTACTCCAAAGATTACAGGTTTATCATATTTTAAGGCAACATTGGTAATCCCGTTGGCTACTGCCTGACATATATAATCGAAATGAGGAGTTTCTCCCTGGATCACACAACCAAGGCAAATTACCGCATCGATGTTAATTTCTTTAGCCAACCATTGCGCTCCCAATGTTAGCTCATAGCTTCCCGGTACAGCTTTCCGGATGATATTTTCTTTTGTAGCTCCATTTTGTAATAAAGTTTCGACCGCACCGGAATAAAGCGCCTCTGTTACTTCAGAATTCCATTCGGAAACCACTATTCCAAATTTTCTGTTTGAAATATCCTTGACATTTTTATCACTGAAGGAGCTAAGATTTTTATTTGTTGACGCCATAGTTCTAAATTATTTGTCAATAAAAAAGGGATAAAGCTAAGGCCTTATCCCTTTCAAAAGCTTTTTAATAGTTGTTATCCCGCATTCGCCTTGCCTTCTAACCTTGCCTTATGTTTTCTGGCAGTTTGATATTCGCTTGAATTTACATATTTCTCAACTATAGTATTGTAGCAGTCAAATGCTGATTTATAATCTTCCAGAATCTCATACGCTATAGCGGCTTTAATCAAATACATTGGCGAAGTATATTCATTCGGATTGTAGTCAGCAGCTTTATTATAATAACTTACGGCTTCCTCGAAATTCCCCATTTCCATATTGGCGTCTCCGATTAGCGCATAAGCCCTTGCCTGAATCAATAGGTCATTTGAGGAGAATTTATCCAAATAATCAACAGCAGAAATATATTCGCCCTTCTTTAAGTAAATTGCTCCGGTATAATAGTTAGCAAGATTAGCGGCGTCGGTCATAGCATATTCCTCAATAATATCTAAGAATCCATAGTTGTTTCCATCGCCATTCAGTGCATTATCCAAGCTATCAGCTTCAAAGTAATACACAGCCTGAAACATTTCACTTTGAGCTGCTTCGTTTTGATTTGTGATCCAGTAATTATACAAAAAATAAGCTGCAACAATGATTGACAAGGCCCCTCCAATTGAAAAGACAAGCTTCTTGTTCTTTTCTATAAATTCCTCAGTCTTACTGATCTGCTCCGCTAAAACTTCCGGATTTTCGAGCAGCTCTTCTCCCTTACTCTGTTTCCCTTTTTTCTTCGATTTCGCCATCATTCAAATTTTCAGGATGCAAAAATAGTATAAAATAATTTAAAAAAATATTTCGTGGCTTAATCCTTTACAAAAGGATAATCTTTCTGCATATAAACATCCTTATAAATTTCATTTGGGTCCGGTAATTTTGATTCCTCGGCAAACTCCACCGAATCGAGAACAATCTTTTTTGTTTTGGATTCAATATCCTGAAAATAAGCTTCGTTGGCAATTTTGTATTTCAGCATGGAAAGCTTCACCTGTTCTATCGGATCTCGTTTTTTGTATGCCGCCACTTCTTCCTTGGTTCTGTATTTCGCAGGATCTGACATGGAATGCCCCTTGTATCGATAAGTTCTGAACTCTAACAAGGTAGGCCCTTCTCCTTTTCTTGCTCTTTGTGCAGCTTTTGCAACTGCATTGTGAACCTCTTCTACTTTCATCGCGTCAACAGATTCGGAAGGCATCTCATAAGCATCTCCCAATTTTGCAAGATTTGTAACATTTGACGTTCTTTGAACGGAAGTCCCCATGGCATAACCGTTATTTTCAATAGCAAAAATCACCGGCAATTTGTAGTGCATGGCAAGGTTTAAGGACTCATGGAATGCCCCCTGTCTTACTGCTCCATCACCCATATATGTGATGCAAAGTTTATCGGTCTTATTGTATTTTTCAGCAAAAGCAATTCCTACTCCGAGCGGTATCTGGCCTCCAACAATACCATGACCTCCATAAAAATGCCGCTCTTTATCAAACATGTGCATCGATCCTCCCTTTCCTTTTGATATGCCTGTTTCCTTCCCGTACATTTCGGCCATGATGGCTTTCGGATCAGAACCTAACGCCAGTGGGTGCGCGTGATCCCGATAGGCGGTTATATAACTATCTCCTTTTTTCAACGCTGAGATAGCTCCCGCGGCACAAGCTTCCTGCCCGATGTACAGGTGGCAAAATCCCCTAATCTTTTGCTGACCATATAATTGACCTGCTTTCTCTTCAAATCTCCGCATCAAAAGCATATTTTCAAACCAGAATTTGTATGTAGTATTTGAAAATGGAACTTTTGTGGCAGCAGTTTGTGTTTTCTTTTCTTTTGCTGTTGACATATGAGAATGCTTAATTATTTTAATTTTGCAAAGCTTGATGAACTCAGCTCCAAATTCAATTAAAGGGTTCAAAAAGCGTTGCGAAATTAAATAAAAACATTCAACAAAGAAATTTATGTATCTCGAAAATCTCTATTTGGCAAATTTCAAAAACTATTCTGACGTCAATGTAGATTTTTCAAAGTACATAAATGCATTGGTCGGAGATAATGGGAGCGGGAAAACTAATTTGCTCGATGCTATCCACTTTTTATCCATGACAAAAAGCGCTTTTAACTCCATTGACAATCAAAGTATACTGCACGATCAAATATACTATAGTATTATCGGGAGGTTTTCACAAAAGAATAATACAATTGTTGTAAACAATTCGCTAACTCTTGGTAAAAGAAAAAAAATACAAATTGATAAAAACCCCATTGATAAGTCTGCAGATATCATAGGGATGTTCCCGATAGTACTTATAGCTCCAAATGACCATGCTTTAATCAGTGAAGGTGGTGAGACAAGGAGGAAGTTTTTTGACAGTATAATTTCTCAGTTCAACAAATCGTACCTTATCAATCTAATGGATTACAATCATGCATTAAAGCAAAGGAATAAATTACTAAAACAATTTTCTGAATCCGGCAGAATAGATCGGGATCTTTTAGAGCCATACGATCGAATCTTAATTTCGTTAGGGAAAGATATTTACACCGTTCGATCAGACTTTTGCGGAAATTATTTAACTAAAATTATAAAACATTATACGTTTCTGACGGAGGGGAAAGAAACTATAAACCTTTTATATCAATCCAATTTTCATGAGGAGAATATCATGGAAATTTATCATAATTCCTTGCAAAAAGACGTCCTCCTTCAGCGGACCAATATAGGTGTTCAT
>DAOVVI010000153.1 GCA_030637245.1 Cyclobacteriaceae bacterium | reverse complement strand
TTTCATCAAAAATCGCAAACGGATTACCTTCCCGGCAAGATCATTTAAATTTTTGTCTTTTCCCCATGAAACGTTTCTATCAATTTCATTTCCAATAATTAGTTGACACTCATCGGCTGAAAAGCCTGGGATTACTTCTCCCTCTTCATTTTGGATTTCTACCTTTATTTCTCCAGCAGCCGATGTAGCATAATTGATTAGTAACTTATCCCCTTCAAAAGTTAAAGGTTTGGTGATCATTTCACCACCGTTATATCCGGCATTAACAGAGCCAAATCCATCGAGACGAAGAATGTACCTTCGTAAATGTGCAGTAGGTTGAGCATAATCCTGGTTTACGTAGATCGACATTTCTGTAGGTCCGGTTATGACTGTGTTCAACGCCGGGTAGTTGGATCTCGATACCCAGTTTTGCAGGCCTATCCCCGGTCTGATAAATGACTCCATGAAGGTGCGATCATATCTGTTTCCTCCTCGTGAAGTCATGAGGATAACGTCAGAGCAATCCTTAAAATATTTTGGATTTACATTCAGAGACAAAGCTTCTTCTTCATTCAGCACCTGGCGCTTTGGCATAAACCTGGCGGCAATAGCAACATATATGTGAGGCGCTCTGAAGTAAGCGTGAGTTTGATTTGTATAGAGATGCTCCAAAGGTGTGTCCCCAAATTCCATGGCTTTCGGCTCTGACCATTGGATAAAATCCAAAGAAGTTGTACGGCTAACTGATCGTTTGCCTGAATAACCATCCCCGGTCCATGTCCGAAAATAACAGACATAACAATTTTCACTTGCTGACCAGAAAGCAACATTTTGTGAATCAAATATGCCTTTGGTGAATACCGGCTTCTCTGACATTTTTTTCCAATGAATACCATCTGCTGACTTAAACCCATACAGACCGGTCTCTTTTGTGCCTGCCAATGCTTTGTATTTTTCTTCTCTTTTTGTGTTTGGATTGGTATCCAAAAAAGGACTAAAATTATGGCTGAATGGCGCATCGTTTGCGAGGATCACATTATTATCTTGTGTATCCATAATCTCATAAATACGAAGATCCGGTTTAGTCCATGCAATGCCATCCTTCGATTCGGCATAACAGGTGGTTTCATTTGTACTGCCATCTTTACCGGCTTTTGGCAATCCGCGATAATAGAGACGATAAATTTCTCCGTCTTTGATCACCGTGCAATAACCGCAAAACGGGCCTTCCCAAGGCTTCTCAAATTGTAATACGGATCCTTCATCAATGGGCCGGTGCATAATTAATCGTGTCCCAATCAGTTTATCGATAAGAAAATTATCGATAAACAATTCGCGATTGGAATTAAGTTTGATAACTGAAAGGTTGTCTTCAGCCCTTACCTGGTAAGGTATTCCGGTTAAGAACAAAAATAAAATGTTCCAAAAAATTAAATTTCTTTTTTTCATTTTCTAATTGATTTCAAGATAAATATACAAATCATAATTGGTTTTGAGATGAGAATAGTTCGTAGTAAATTATGTTAATTCAAATATCACAACGCTCAAATTTGACTGAAATAGATAGAGAAAAGTGAGTCCAATTTAAAATCATTGATTAACAATCCTTTAACCAATGGTGATCGTGTTATTTTCCTCCAAATCTGTCAGGAATTCTGACAAAACTTTTTGATTGGCATGAGGCATTATCACCACATGTGCAAAATCCTGATATCCTCCGTTTACATTAAGGCTCATGGTGGCAAGAGAGTACTTTTTTACAATTTTCTCTCCTGGATTCTTAAAATAAATGGTGTTAGATAACTTGTTTGCCCGTGATGGGCAGTGACCTGGGAAATGGGTTTGCATCTGATCCATCAGGTAATCTGTATTGTTAAGAATGGCATATGCATCCTCAGCCTGCTTGGCCATCGCAGCGGAAGTAGAAAAAAAATGAAATTCCGCCGGTTTGACAGCATCTCTGGAACATGTAATCGTACCTGGTACATGGCCAATATATTCGGGATTATGAATTTTGCTGTATAACGCATTGAATTTGTCAAAATTGATTTGTGTGGTAATGAAAAGACCTGCAGGAGACGGAAAGCCAAAAAATTTATGGCAGGATATTGCTATTGAATTATAACGCTCTCCGGATGGATTGTTTTTAAGTTTATAAAGCACCTCTATGGCTCCGCTGGTGTGAGGAAGATATCCTCCAAACAATGCCGCATCCAGATGTAAATAACTTTCATGCTTTTTCAATATCTCTTGAATTTGGTCAACATTGTCAATGGCACCTTTAAAGGTAGTTCCAATTGTTGCCACCACAAGTGCGGGATGATTGGGATGTTCAGAGAGTTTCAACTTTAGGTCTTTGGGGTCCATACCTGCATCAGATAATGTATCGACGAAGATCCTCTCCATCCCCAATAAATCACTTAAGATCTGAATTGAATAATGAGCTTCCCTGGTAAAGTAGCATTTTGGAGTCTCACTTGTTTGACCTTTTAATATTGTTCGTCCCATATACATGCCGTGCATATTACTATCTGTACCGCTATGGGAAAGAAAACCCCATGTATCACCGGGTGAAAAGCCATAGATTTTTCCAAATCTGAGAATGAGTTCTTTTTCGAAATCATGTGTATTATACTGGATAGAACTATGTGTGTATGGATTACCGACATTGTTGAAGGCAAAGTCACCAATACCTACTTTTTGCAGCTGCTTTCTCCATAAAAAAAAAGCTTCAGGTGGGGTATTCATATTGAGCGGATAACCCAGGAAAAGATTCTTCTGGTTTGCAAGATTTGTTTTGTCCTTTAGCAAAGGACTAATTTTTGATGGGTCAGCTTTCTGACTGGAAATTTGGTTGTTATTAGGAGAATGACAACCTGTTGCAGCAGTAAGTATTCCAGCTATACTATAACCCAAAAATCGACGTCGAGTTACCATTGGATGCGTCTGAATAAATGAACAAAATCAGTTGAAACTACATTTTTAATCCCTACATTTTCTTGAAAATAGGATATGAAACCTTGAAGAAAATTATTCAATAAACCTTTTAGCTGTGACATAATCCTGGTAGTAAAAGATTATGGTTCTTATATTATAAAAACATATTATTGCCGGAGTCAGTTCCAACTTTTAGACTCGTGCTATAACTGTAATTGGTTTTTGGAGGTTTCTATGTAAATTTTTGGTTTACAGTGCGTAATGGCATAAACTATTAATGAGATTTATACAATTTCAATGTTGAGTAAAGCCTTAAATTAATAGAAGGATCAACCCTTTGAGCACTAAAAATAAAATGGTATCGAAAGATTTTAAATCCAGAAAATCCAGGTACAATTATAAAACTTCATCTGGCCAGTGCACATGATTTCCGGTTGACTTTTCAATAGGCATTTGCGCATCAACTGATCTCAAATAATCACCGAGTTCTTTTGCCAATTCATTTTTAATTTCAATTTCTTTGTCTGCCAGATTCGTTGATTCTCCAATATCATTTGGAATGTTGAATAATTCAAAACTTTGATCTGCATGATAATAGATCAATTTCCAGTCTCCTTTTCTTATTGTACTTGATGCTCCTATTCCCGGACCGGTCGGCCCCCAGCTGTTTGGGAAATGCCAGATTAATGCTCTTTCATCAGAATGAGTTTTTTCTCCTTTTAATATGGATGTAAAACTTAAGCCGTCAATTTTTTGAATAGTATTATATTCCTGGACCTCTGCCATTTCCAGTATGGTTGGAAAAAAATCTTCAATGATCAGGTATTCTTCCGTGGTTGAACCGTCCGGCACTACGCCTGGCCAGCTAACGATCATCGGTTCCCGAATACCGCCTTCATGGGCCGAACCTTTTCCGCTCGACAATGGCTTGTTATGTGTATGTGGTTCACCACCGCGTGCTATGGCGCTTAATCCTCCATTGTCGGAGGTAAAGAGAATAATGGTATTGTCAGCTAAACCATGATTGTTTACATAGTCCATTAAATCTCCAAGACTCTTATCCATGGATTCCAGCATAGAAGCATATTTGGCTTCTGTTTTATCCATGCCTTTATCCATATATTTTTGGATAAACCGAGTGTCTTCTTCAATCGGTCCATGAACTGCATAGTGCGACATGTAGAGAAAAAAAGGTTTGTTAATCTGGGCAACTGAATCCAGGGCCAGGATAGCCTCCCTTGTCAAAGCTTCTGTTAAATTTATATCCTTGCCATGGTATTTTTCCAATCCGGGGACATCCCATACGGATGATCTGTCTTGCCTGCCCGAGCTAAAATTTTTCAGACCCTGATAACTACCCGGGGCACCAGCCGCATGCCCGGCAATATTAATATCAAATCCCAAATTAAGTGGATTTTCTCCAGGTGTACCGATTGCTCCAAAATGGGCTTTGCCACTATGAATTGTAAAATATCCGTTGTCTTTTAGAATTTTAGCAAGCGGAGTAACATGAACGGAATTCTCAATTGAATCAGTTGGTTGCATACCATTCATGTTCCATTTTGGCAATTCAAGAGTTTCATGGTCCCGGTCGTTGGAGGCATTTCGTCTCAACGTCCAGTTTGTCACCCGGTGGCGGGCGGCATTCATTCCCGACATCAGGCTAACCCGGGTAGGGGAGCAAACGCTATGCGAATACGCCTGCGTAAATTTCATTCCCTGCGCTGCCAATCTTTCCATATTCGGCGTATGATACGTGTCGTTAAATGGAGTTCGCTCATGATAAAACGGTAAAGAAGTATCCTGCCATCCCATATCGTCCACAAGGAAAAGGATGATGTTTGGTTTTTGAGGAGCTTCATGAGATTGATCCTTGCATGAGCTAAAACTCATTATTGCGAGGAATAAAAATACTCCATTGATTCCTTTTTTGATTCTAGTTTTCATTGGTGAAAAAGTGTTTAATTCTATTTACATTTCCTTTACTTTCCTGTTTTTTGCCCTTGCTGCCCTTGCTGCCCTTGCTCGAGGTACTGTCATTAAATCCAAATAAATTCAAATAATTATTTCAAGAGTTTAAGTTTCATTAACTTAATCTTGCAAAACAAAAAGAACGGTTCCGGTTTCGTTGGTTTATCCAATTCTGGGATCGTTTTTTTTGGTGAATGGTACAAAATACAAATGGTAATATTACAACCTGCTAACCAAAGGCTCACGTTTATTTGTGTAGTTAGCTAATTGTTCACCTTTACCAACTCCTCTGTTCGCATACACATTGAACCAACGTCAAGCTCTCCAGTCTTTATCCAGAAAAGCTGTGAATTTCAGTAAGTCATTAAACTTGTATCTCAGGCATTTGGCACTGCCATCTGGATTGTCAGCCACTTTAACAATCGCAATATACTACTTTGGTATTTTCTTTTTCATCGACTTCCATCAATAATTCTTTAACTTTGTTCTTAAAGAAAGAAGGTTCCGGTAAACCGGAATCTATCTTATGCAGCACAATTACTTCGGTGGATGTGCTGTTTTCTTTTATAGTTTTGTTATCACTTGATTTGCTTTTCTGTGTTTCAATATCTTTTTTGAAATTGGGATTAATGTGCTTAGGGTTAAATTTTTCAT
>DAOVVI010000092.1 GCA_030637245.1 Cyclobacteriaceae bacterium | reverse complement strand
TGAACTACGGGCGCATTAGCAAGTATCTTCTTTAATAATTCTCTTCCACTGCCAGTTTTAAAATATCTTTCTCTTTTAATTTCCTCTTCTCTCGTCTTAAAAGTTTCGAAATATAAAAGATTAAATGGCTTAAATGCCTTATTTGATCTAGTTTTTCCCTTATTGTGATCAATTAACCTATGTCTAAGATCATTTGTATGACCAACGTAGGTATAATCGAAATTGAAACTTTTAATCACATAAACAAAATACACCATATTTAAAATCCGGTATTCCCTGCCTCGCCGGCAGGCGGGTATCCAGTTGAACTACGGGCGCAATTTGATCGCAAATTTGAATAAAAAAGGTAATTTGTACAAAAAATAAGTGAGGTCTTTATCCAAGCGTTTCTTTTACTCGCTCGGCGGCGTCTTTTAGCAATACTGCCGATTTCACTTCCAGGCCACTCTCATCTATGATTTTAGCGCCTTCTTCAGCGTTTGTCCCCTGAAGCCGGACGATAATTGGGATATCAATATCACCAATGTTCTTATAGGCTTCTACAACACCCTGGGCAACCCGATCACATCTCACAATCCCGCCAAATACATTTATAAGTATGGCCTTCACATTCGGATCTTTTAAAATAATTCTAAATCCGGCCTCAACTGTTTTTGCATTTGCTCCACCTCCAACGTCGAGGAAGTTTGCGGGCTCACCGCCAGATAGCTTAATAATATCCATAGTAGCCATTGCCAATCCGGCACCATTTACCATACAACCAACATTACCGTCGAGTTTGACATAGTTAAGTCCGACTTTGTCAGCTTCCAATTCTAGTGGATCTTCTTCAGTGATATCTCTCATTTCTGCCAGATCCGGATGCCGGTAAAGCGCATTATCATCCAGATTTACTTTAGCATCAACAGCGAGAATTTTATTATCGGAAGTTTTTAAAACCGGATTAATTTCAAATAATGAAGCATCAGACGAAATATATGCTGTATATAGCGAATGAACAAATTTCGACATCTCCCTGGCAACATTTCCTTCCAGACCTAGTTTATAGGAAATTTTTCTTGCCTGATACGGGCGAAGTCCTTGTCCCGGATCGATCCACTCTTTAATGATTTTTTCAGGTGTTTTAGCCGCGACTTCCTCAATGTCCATCCCTCCTTCTGTTGAAGCCATTACTACATTGCAGTTTGTGGATCTATCAAGTAAAATACTGATATAATACTCCTTTGGTTCGGATTCGCCCGGATAATATACGTCCTGACCGATTAGTACTTTGTTTACTTTTTTCCCTTCAGGGCCTGTTTGGTGGGTCACCAGCTGCATCCCTAATATTTGCTTTGAAATATCTTCTACCTCGTCTAAGCTTTTAGCCAGCTTTACTCCCCCTCCTTTTCCTCTTCCTCCTGCATGGATTTGAGCTTTAACCACATGCCAGCTTGTTCCTGTCTCCTGAGTCAATTTCTTAGCTGCTGAAACAGCCTTTCCAGGTGTGTCTGCCACTATCCCCTCCTGGATATTCACACCGTAACTTTTAAGAATGCTTTTTGCCTGATATTCGTGAATATTCATTATTTAATATTTAAAGCTAAACTATATGTTTTCAAAATATTTACCAAAGTTAAATCCTGATTAAAAAAAAATCTATTTGTTTTCATCTCCATAACACAAAGATTTCTACGAATTTCTTATGTTTGAATTAATTTTAATGTAGCAAAAGATACTTAATGATTCTCGAAGGAAAACAACTTATAAAATCGTATGGAGAACTGAACGTTTTGAAGGGAATTGATATCAGAATTGAGAAAGGTGAGATCGTATCAATTGTCGGGGCGTCCGGTGCAGGTAAAAGTACGCTTCTTCATATATTAGGCACACTCGATGACGCTGACGCAGGTGAACTTTTTATTAAAGGAAAAAACGTAACTAATCTGAATAATAATCAATTAGCCAGGTTCCGGAATCTGAATGTTGGTTTTGTATTTCAATTTCATAACCTTCTTCCGGAATTTACGGCCATGGAAAATATATGTATTCCAGGGTACATCAGTAAGCAGGATTCGAAGATAGTAGAAGATAAAACCATGCAACTAATGGAATTATTGGGGATCGGTGAGAAAAAAAATAATAAACCGTCAGAACTTTCCGGCGGCGAGCAACAAAGAGCATCGGTGGCTAGAGCATTGATCAACAATCCGGAAATCGTTTTTGCCGATGAGCCGAGTGGCAACCTCGATTCAAAAAATGCCGCGGAACTCCATGATTTATTTTTTAAACTTCGCGAAGAACTAAATCAGACGTTTGTCATTGTAACACATAATGAACATCTCGCCCAAATGGCTGACAGAATACTGGAGATTAAAGATGGGCTAATTGAAAAATAATGCCATGAGTTGCGAGCTATGAACCGTGAACCAAAGGATTAATGGCAAAAAACCAAGACAAGGCATCTGACTCATAATTCTCCGGTTGTAATAAAACAATTAAAGCCGGTCAACCTTAATCAAGGATGGTCATTTCAAAACTTCAGCCATTTGATATCCCTGTTCGCCGTCAGACTGGCGCCCCCCGGTTCTGAACATCTCTCATTAAATTCGTGGTAGAGCCAAATTATTTTAGCTTTGCATTTCATTTAAGTTATCAAATTTTTGATTTTAGTACTATGACCAGAGGGGTATGGTTTATGTTGTTTGCTACGTTGTTTTTTTCACTGATGAACGTAGCAGTAAAGCTTTTACCTCATATCCCGGCTGTTGAAATCGTCTTTTTCCGGTCTGTGGTTTCTTTAATTTTGAGTATTGGGATACTAAAAGCATTAAAAGTCCATATCTGGGGTAGCAACTACAAACTATTAATTTTGCGGGGAGCGTCAGGAGCAATGGCCCTGATTCTTTATTTTAGATTAATTCAGGAAATTCCTTTAGCCAGTGCAACAACCATTTTATTTCTATCTCCGGTTTTCGCATCAATTTTGGGAATATTTTTTGTGAAAGAAGAAATCCGGCCTATTCAATGGTTTTTCTTCATTGTCTCATTTATTGGGATTGTGATGGTAAAAGGATTCGATACCAGGATAGGGTTGATTTATTTATTGATGGGTTTTAGCTCATCGTTATTTTCCGGAGTTGCATTTAATTGCATAAGGAAATTGAACACTTCAGAACATCCGCTTGTAATTATCTTTTATTTCCCGTTAGTCACCATACCAATTACCGGTGTTTGGACGTATTTCAATTGGGTTTTGCCACAGGGGATTGATTGGTTCATTTTATTGATGGTTGGTGTGTTGACGCAAATTGCTCAATATTTCATGACACGGTCATTCCAAACCGAGGAGATTTCAAAAGTCGCCAGTTTGAGATATTTAGGGATTATATATGCTTTGATCTTTGGATTTCTGTTTTTTGATGAAGATTTTAACTACCTGGTTTATTTTGGGATGGCGCTCACCATAATGGGCGTGGTGCTAAATATTTGGTTTAAGCATACTCAATTGAAGGCTGACAAAAATATTTTCAGAGGAAAGTTGATGAATTAATGGAGAGGTAAAAAGTCTGAAACCTCCCGCCTGTAGGCGAGGCCAGGGAAGACCGAAGCCGGAAGTCTCTTTTTGGACTTTAATAGCAATCAATAAATGCTTGTGAATGCCCACCCTCATTGGCAGATTGACGTAATTTCTAATTCATTATAAGTATCAATAAATATTGAATTATTCAGGTTAAAACTATTAATTTTGTTTATAACCAAATTAGATTGAATTATGTCAGGACATAGTAAATGGTCAACCATAAAAAGAAAAAAAGGAGCGGCTGATGCCAGAAGGGGGAAATTATTCACAAAACTAATAAAAGAGATTTCGATTGCGGCAAGAGAAGGCGGAGGAGATCCCGATGGTAACCCACGACTACGACTTGCTGTAGCCAATGCCAAGGGAAATAATATGCCCAAGGACAATATCGGAAGAGCAATTAAAAAAGCAACTGGTAGTGATGCCGAACAGTATCACGAAACTACCTATGAAGGATATGCAACACATGGTGTGGCTGTGTTTGTTGAGTGCCTGACTGATAATTCCAACAGAACTGTTTCCAGTGTGAGGTCCGCATTTACCAAGCATGGCGGCAGTTTAGGCACCAATGGTTCCTTAGAATTTATCTTTGACAGAAAAGGGGTCTTCAGTATTAAAATGACTGAAGACATGGATGAAGATGAGTTTTCTCTCGAAATGATCGATGCCGGCGCCGAAGATGAAACTTTACACGATGGGTATTTAACAATTTCATGTGATATAAGTGATTTTGGTGGTATTCAGAAAAAATTGGAAGAATTAGGCGTGGATGCAGAAAATGCTGAACTCCAAAGAATACCAAATACCCTGGTGACGTTGGGTGATGATGACTTTGGAAAAGTTACGAAACTAATCGATGCATTAGAGGACAATGATGATGTGCAAAAGGTTTTCCATAACCTCGACATTACCGAAGCTCAAATGGAACTGCTTTAATATCAAGAACTAACATTGCACTTTTTCATATAAATCCATACAATGGGCATCCTTAAAACGCTCTACGGAACTTCACTCTCTCTTCTTACCGATCTTTATCAAATCACAATGGCCTATGCCTACTGGAAATCCGGCATGTCCGATAGAGAAGCAGTTTTTCATTTATTCTATCGAAAAGAACCATTCAAAGGGGGATATGCCATTGCCTGTGGTTTGGAAGTGGTGATTGATTATTTAAATGAGTTCAAATTTGCCAGATCGGATCTGGATTATTTAAGCACGCTGAAAGGGAATGACGGAAAACCTCTTTTCGATCCTGCATTTTTAGCATATTTAAGTGAGTTGGAATTTACATGTTCTGTTGATGCAATTCCTGAAGGAACACCGGTTTTTGAGAATGAACCCCTTGTAAGAGTAAAAGGTCCGCTACTACAGGCACAAATTATTGAAACGGCTCTTTTAAATATCATCAATTATCAAACACTGGTTGCTACCAAATCCGAACGGATTTGTCAGTCCGCTAAAGGAGCACCTGTCATGGAATTTGGTTTGCGGAGAGCTCAGGGTATAGATGGCGGATTGTCTGCAAGCAGAGCTGCTTATATTGGAGGATGTAGTGCTACCTCCAATGTACTTGCGGGTAAACTTTTCGGAATACCGGTCAGTGGAACACATGCCCACAGTTGGGTAATGTCCTTTGATAATGAAATCGAAGCCTTTGAAAGGTATGCTGAAGCCATGGAAAACAACTGCATTCTTTTGGTTGATACGTATGATACCCGGCAAGGTATCGCGAATGCCATTGAAGTCGGAAAAGCAATGAAATCCCATGGTAAAAAACTAATTGGTATCCGAATTGATTCCGGGGACCTCGCCTATTTAAGTCAACTTGGGCGGGAGATGTTGGATCAGGCAGGGCTGCATGATACAAAAATTGTAGCTAGCAATGACCTTGATGAATACATACTAGAGAGCCTCCATGATCAGCATTCAAAGATAGATCTACTGGGAGTTGGAACCAAGTTGGTGACTGCCTATGATCAACCTGCCCTTGGAGGAGTGTATAAACTATCTGCTTTGAAAAATGAAAAGGGTGAGTGGGAAAGCAAGCTAAAACTTTCAGAGCAAACAATTAAAATCAACATCCCCGGGATTCAGCAGGTTAGAAGATTTTATAAAAATGGCCTGATGGCAGCAGATATGATTTATGACTTAGAAATTGGTTATTCCGAAGAACCTACAATTGTAGAGCCCAATGATCCGACGAAATCTAAAAAGATCAAAACAGCGCAATTTGAATCTGAAGATTTGCTTGTTCCTATTTTTAAAGACGGGAGATTGGTTTATAAAAGTCCTGGGCTGCCTGAAATTAGAAGCCGGGTTTCTGATGAAATCGGAAAACTACATGCCGGTATCAAACGATTTGTGAACCCGCACGTTTATGTTGTTGGATTGGAGCAAAATTTGTATGAAAAACGACTTAGACTAATCCTTGAGCAAAGAAAGTTAATCAGTTAATTCACCATGAAGGCCTTAATTGTAGTTGATATTCAAAATGATTTCTTACCAGGGGGCGCTTTGGCGGTCGATAAGGGAGATGAGATCATTCCAATTGTAAATAAGTTGATGCATAAGTTTGATCTAGTTGTAGCGACACAAGACTGGCATCCTGCAGATCATGGAAGCTTTGCATCAAACCATAAAGGGAAAATCCCAGGTAGTCAAATATTACTTTATGGATTGAATCAAATTTTGTGGCCAGATCATTGTATTCAAAATTCTAGTGGAGCTAAATTCAGTAAAGAACTAAAAGTGTCATATATCGATAGAGTTTTTCAAAAAGGGACAGATATCCTCATCGATTCATATAGCGGTTTTTTTGATAATGGGAAAAAGAAGGACACTGGCCTGAATGAATATTTGAAAACTAATAATGTAGAGGTTGTATTTGTAGTGGGTTTAGCTACTGATTATTGTGTGAAATTTACTGCTTTGGACTCAGCTCAATTGGGTTATCGCACTTACGTAATTCAAGATGCTACT
>DAOVVI010000498.1 GCA_030637245.1 Cyclobacteriaceae bacterium | reverse complement strand
CAGATGCTTCGGGTGTGATGTGTCCTACAACGAAACCATGAGATCCTCCGGAGAATCTTCCATCAGTGATCAATGCGACATCTTTTCCTAATCCTGCACCTACCACTGCTCCGATTGGATTTAGCATTTCCGGCATTCCCGGCGCTCCTTTAGGCCCTTCATTTCTGATAACGATCACATCTCCTTTTTTTACAGATGATCCAATGCCTTCGATAGCTTCAAATTCATCTTCAAATACCTTTGCAGGACCGGTAAATATTTCTCCTTCCTTTCCGGTAATTTTGGCAACAGCGCCTTCTTCTGCCAAATTTCCATAAAGGATCTGAATATGACCTACCGGTTTTATCGGATCAGCAAACGGTCGAATGATTTTCTGTCCTTTTTCCAAATCAGCTACAATTTCCAGGTTTTCCCCAAATGTCTTTCCGGTAACCGTGAGGCAATTTCCGTCAAAGTAATCTTCCTTCAATAAAAGTTTCATAACACCTGGTACTCCACCAACATTGTGCAGGTCTTCAATCAGATATTCACCGCTTGGTTTTAAATCCGCGATGAATGGAGTTTTGTCACTTATCCTTTGAAAGTCATCAATTGTAAGGTCTATTTCAACAGCTTTGGCCATGGCCAATAAATGTATTACTGCATTTGTAGAACCGCCAAGCGCCATAATCAAAGCAATCGCATTTTCAAAGGCTGCTTTAGTCATGATATCCTTTGGTTTTAAGTCAATCTCTAAAAGATGCTTGATGGCTTTACCAATGTCAAAACATTCATGACCTTTTTCTTCGCTGGTGGCAGGATATGATGATGAGTAGGGGAGACTCATGCCCAGACACTCGATAGCCGCTGCCATGGTGTTGGCGGTGTACATACCTCCGCAGGCTCCTGCTCCCGGTATTGAGTTTTTTATTATCCCTTTATAATCTTCATCATTTATCTTACCGGCTAATTTCTCTCCATAAGCTTCAAATGCTGAAACGATGTTAAGATCCTTGCCTTTCCATTTTCCTTTTCTTACAGTGCCGCCATAAACCAAAATTCCCGGTCTGTTGAGTCTGCCCATGGCAATCATAGCCCCCGGCATATTTTTATCACAACCTACTACGGGTACAACAGCGTCATAAAATTGCGCACTTACAACAGTTTCGATAGAATCAGCGATTAACTCTCTGGAAGGCAATGAATATTTCATGCCTTCGGTACCGTTGGTAATGCCATCACTGACGCCAATTGTATGAAAAATCAAACCCATCAATCCATTCTCATCAATGCCTTGTTTGATTTGATCAGCCAATCCGTTTAGATGCATGTTGCATGGATTGCCCTGATAACCGGTACTCACAATACCCACCTGGGCCTTTTTCATGTCATCATCCTTCATGCCAATGGCATATAACATGGCCTGGGCTGCCGGCAGACTTTCGTCCTGCGTGATTTTACTGCTGAATTTGTTAATACTTTTTCCCATAAAATGTAAATAAAAAAAACCTTTCTGTTTATGAGAAAGGTTTAGTTTTTTAATCTATAGCATACCTTTCTCTTCATGCACCGCTAATAAGGACCACGACAGAAAGGACTAGAAGAACTATAGATGACAATACTTTCATTTAATATTTATTATAAAATTAAAATTTTCTTTCGTTAAATTAAGAGCACGCAAACATCGAGGAATAAATATTAAATTCAAAGAAATAGTATCAAATATTTTACTAGGAATTCGTCTTTTTTAAAAATGTATAGCAAAGCTGGATTATTTAAAGCTTTAATTGCATAATACTATAGGAAGGCATATTAGTTGACATGATGTATTGTTGAAGTTTTAAATTTTTGATGGATATGAATATTCCTCTCCGCTTCATTTCAAAGCAACCTATTTTTCGTAAGGCCGGTAAAAAGTGATCTTTCCTTTTTTATTATAATTCATATTTAATTCGCTGACACCTACTTTTCTGCCACTAAAGCTGGTGTTTTGATGAGCTATTTTATAATGGCTCTTCCCCAATACTTCATAAATAATCGCTGTATGGTGCGTCATTGTTTCAGTGTATATTGCATTTCCTTTTATATACTCCAATGTTACATTTTCAATTTGAATGACATCACCTGGAAAAATTTTGTCTTTTTTAGGATTGAGTTCTTTACCAAAAATGTAAATACTTTTCTGACTGCTTCGATCGAGGTAGGCTCCAGCATGATCCAGTGCTGCTGCGGCCAGATCCCAACATTCACCACGGTCAACCTTTTTGCCAATGACTGAATCCACATATTCAATGACCTTCTGATTAAGACTTGGGATAGTGGTATTCCATGAAAAAAGTAGGATTAAAAGATATAAATACTTCATGGTGATGCTAAATTATAAATAATACTTGGAAATTATTTTATAACTTTTAAAACGAAATACAGATAAAAATAGTTAGGAAGATAATATATTTATAAGCCAGGTGAATTATTAACTGCTATACCCTTATGCCAATCTTTAAAATACTGTTTCCGGCATCAATAGTGATATTGTTGTTTCTTATGTTTATGAGCATCACAGATAATGACATTGTTGCCGGTGACGAAATTG
>DAOVVI010000275.1 GCA_030637245.1 Cyclobacteriaceae bacterium | reverse complement strand
GTGGAGGGAACAAAAAGCAATTCGGCTTATATTGGAGGAGGTCAACAAATTAACATGATTACGAAAGCAGGAAAAATTGTAGATATCGCCATTGCTTCTGATTTGCCAAATATAAAAGCAATGCGGAAAATTGTGAAAAAATATTACCTATGCTGGCCGAAAAACATATCTTTGCAATCGTAATTCACAAGTTCTTACCTGAATATTTCAGGAGATAATTAATGAATTAATGAGGCTAAACTAACCTTGCAATATTTTTAATATCGGCTCTTTTCAAAATTATTTTAAATGGAATTTACTATTAATCAAATAGCTGCAATGCTACAGGGTGAAGTTGATGGAAACGGACAGGAAAAAGTAAAAACCATCGGCAAAATTGAAAATGCTAAAAAGGGGGCCATTACGTTCCTTTCGAATCCAAAATATGAAGATTTCATCTATTCTTCTGAAGCATCTGCAGTTATTGTGAAAAAGGATTTTCAACCGGAAAAACCAATACAAACAACTCTCATCAGGGTTGCGGACCCATATTTGAGCTTCACAAGGCTATTGGAAGAATATGATAAAATCAAAAGCTATAGCAAGGTTGGAGTTGAAGAGCCGTCTTTCGTATCTTCGAATACTGAGGTTGGAGAAAATATATACAGAGGAGCTTTTTCATATGTTGGTTCCAACGTGAAAATTGGAAATAACGTTAAAATCTATCCACATGCCTATATTGGTGATAATGTCACTATCGGCGATAATTGTATTTTTTATTCAGGGGCTAAAATTTATGCTGAGACCATTGTTGGAAATAATTGCATAATTCATTCAGGAACGGTAATTGGAAGCGATGGATTTGGTTTTGCTCCACAAGAAGATGACACCTACAAAAAGATACCTCAACTAGGTAATGTGGTCATTCGTGATAATGTCGAAATTGGAGCAAACACAGTAATTGATTGCGCTACCATTGGAAGTACCATTATTGAAGAAGGCGTTAAGTTGGATAACCTTGTACAGATTGCGCACAATGTGGAGATTGGTGCAAACACTGTGATTGCTTCTCAAAGTGGCATTTCAGGATCCACAAAATTTGGAAAAAATTGCATTTTAGCCGGACAGGTTGGTGTTGTAGGGCATGTGGAGATTGGAAACCGGGTGACGCTCGCCGCTAAAACAGGACTTTCAAAATCAGTTAAAAAGGATGGTTCTGTAAAATTTGGTTATCCTGCGATGGATCATAAGGATTACCTTAAGTGTCATGCTATATTCCGCAATCTGCCAGAATTAAGAGAAAGAATTAACGAACTTGAAAAAAAAGCACTAAATTTGCCCGCTGAATAATAATTAGTGCATGCATTTAAAACAACATACTATAAAAAAGTCCGTAACATTGAGTGGAGTGGGCCTGCATACAGGGGTCGATGTACGTATGACTTTTTTACCTGCCAAGCAAAATTATGGTATTAAATTTCAAAGAGTAGATTTAGATGGGCAGCCAATTGTAGATGCAGATGTGGATAATGTGGTTGATCTTTCGAGAGGAACAACCATCGAACAAGATGGGGCACGGATAAATACGGTTGAGCATACGATGGCTGCATTGGTTGGCTTTGAAATTGATAATATTCTCATTCAGCTTGACGGACCCGAACCTCCAATTATGGATGGTAGTTCCAGAATGTTTATCGAGGCACTGGAAGATGCCGGTGCTGAAGAACAAAATGCCTTAAGGAATTTCTTTACAGTTCCGGAAAGTATTTTCTATAGGGACGCATCAAGGGATGTAGAAATTGCGGCATTGCCACTGGATGACTATCGTGTGACTGTCATGATCGACTATAAATCACCGGTGCTTGGCAGCCAACATGCTTCTATTACAGATATTTCGCAGTTCAAGAAAGAAATTGCCTCGGCACGAACATTCTGTTTCCTGCATGAGCTGGAAATGTTATATAAAAACAATCTCATCAGAGGCGGTGACCTGGATAATGCTATCGTGGTTGTAGATCGGGTTGTTGAAGACGGAGAACTTGATTATTTAGCTAAATTATTCAATAAGCCAAAGGTGGTAGTTAAAGAGGAGGGGATATTGAATAATGTAGAATTGAGACATAGCAACGAACCTGCGCGCCACAAATTATTAGATGTAATGGGAGATTTGGCATTGGCCGGAAGACCCTTAAAGGCTCAGATACTTGCTGCAAGGCCTGGCCACGCCGCAAATGTTGCATTCGCTAAAAAGATTAAGCGAATGATGGAACAGCATGAGCAAGCTAATATTCCTAACTATGATCCGGATTTACTTCCGGTATATGATATCAACCAGATAAAGGATATTTTACCTCATACCTATCCGTTCCTATTAATTGATAAAGTCATCCATATTGATGACAGTACAGTTGCCGGGGTAAAAAATGTTACCTACAATGAACAATTTTTTCAGGGGCATTTCCCGGGAAATCCTGTTATGCCCGGAGTTTTAATTGTAGAATCCATGGCCCAGATTGGTGGAATATTTGTTTTGAATACGGTCCCTGATCCACAAAATTATTGGACCTATTTTTTAAAGATAGAAGATTGCAAGTTTAGAAGACCTGTAGTGCCCGGCGATACAATGATCATAAGATGTGATCTGCTTGAGCCAATTAAAAGAGGTATAGCCAAAATGCGTGGACGGGCTTTTGTTGGCAATAAACTTGTGACCGAAAGTACGATGATCGCGAGTATAGTTAAAAAGAATCAATGAATCAGCCTTTAGCGTATATACATCCCGAAGCGAAAATTGCGGATAATGTAGTTATTGAACCCTTTGCTACTATTCACAAAGATGTGATTATAGATGAGGGTACATGGATAGGATCGAATGTTACTGTCATGGAAGGCGCCAGAATTGGGAAAAATTGTAAGGTTTTTCCGGGATCGGTGATTTCCGGCATACCACAGGACAGAAAGTTTACAGGTGAAAAGACAATTGCCGTTATCGGTGATAATACCGTGATTAGGGAGTATGTAACAATTAACCGGGGTACTCTTGATAAACACAAAACAAGTATAGGTAAAAACTGTCTTATACTGGCCTATGTACATATAGCTCATGATTGTCAGATTGGCGATAATGCCACATTGGTTAACTCTGTTCAGCTTGCAGGGCACATTCATATAGAAGAATTTGCAACAATAGGTGGGGCTACAGCCATACACCAGTTCGTAAAAATTGGAGCCCACGCCATGGTTGCTGGAGGATCCCTCGTAAGAAAAGATGTCCCCCCGTTTGTAACAGCTGCAAGAGAACCATTAGGTTATGCGGGGATTAATTCAATTGGATTGAGAAGAAGAGGTTTTACTAATGAAAAAATAAATGAAATCCAGGAAATTTATCGCCAGATATATTTGAAAGGAATGAATAATTCCAAAGCCCTGGACTCCATTCAAATGGAAATGTCAAGTTCGAAAGAACGCGATGAGATTATCAACTTCATTAGAAATTCTGACCGGGGAGTAATGAAAGGCTACAACAACAAACTTTGATCAGACCAATCATTATTGAATGGAAATTCAGCTGGAAAATGTTGCTAAGAAGTTCAATAAGGAATGGATTTTTAAAAGGTTAAACCTCAGCCTCTCACACACCGATGTAGTTGCAATTACCGGGCCCAATGGTAGTGGAAAATCTACACTTTTACAGGTTATTGCCGGTAGCTTGTTGCAATCAGATGGAAAAATTAATTATAAGTATGAAGGAAAATTGATTGATCCTGACCATATTTATAAATATCTTTCCCTGGTCGCACCGGCGATGAGTCTTCCTGAAGATTTTACGCTTCAGGAGTTTGTCTCGTTTCATTTTAAGTTCAAGAAATTAAAATCGGGTCATGATGTGAAAGAGCTTCCAGGTCTTTTCAGATTGGAGAAAGCAAAGGACAAATACATCAAAAACTTTTCAACGGGAATGAAGCAAAGACTAAAGCTGGGGATAGCCTTTTATGCTGATTCACCTTTATTGTTGCTTGATGAACCCGCTACAAATCTTGATACGAGCGGATTTGATTGGTATTTGGAAGAAGTTAAGAAAGTTTTAAAAGAAAAAATGATATTTGTGTGTTCTAATAGAAAAGATGAATATATTTTTTGTAAAAAATTCATCAATATTTTGGATTACAAGAGTTAGCAATTTCTAGTGACACTAAATATAACAACAATTGAATATTTCAGTTATAGTATAAAAATAAAAACATGAAACTTCTAAGT
>DAOVVI010000181.1 GCA_030637245.1 Cyclobacteriaceae bacterium | reverse complement strand
TGCTGACCTGGGAGTGATATATTGAAAATTGAGTGATGCTTTTGGCGTCAGTAACTAATTAATAGTAGATTGCGAATGGTTTGGTGAGGGTTTCAAAACTATATTACTATATTTAATTAATTGGGGTATCCGATCTTCTCCCGTAAGTAAATAAAATAATCCAATAATCCATAATTGAGAGGTAATTGAACTTTACAAGTGACATATTAATGATTATTTGGTTAAATGCTCTAATGCTCAGCGTCCAAAACTTGAATATTGAGATGTATGCAATAGTTTAATCCAATTCACAACTGGAAAATAATATCACGGGTCATGATTAAATACCCCATTTCTTTAATTCGACCTATTCCTCCACTGTCGCATCCCGCTTGTGCCCAATATGGAAATTTACCGAAATTAGCTATGATAGAATAAAACTTATCCTAAAAAATGACTGATACTGATGATCTCAGCAAAAACTCCTGCCGCTGTCACTTCCGCACCGGCACCAGGGCCCTTTATCACAAGCGGTCTTTCTAGATATCGATCTGTCGTAAAAGAAATCATATTATCGCTTCCATCTAATCCATAAAATGGATTTGTCTGATCTACTGATTCAAGACCTACGGATGCTAAGCCATTTTCCATTTTGGCAACAAAGCGAAGCACTTTTCCGCTTTTCTCTGCTTCGATTCTTAGCTCATCGAAATAGTCATTTACTTTTTCTAATTCTATAAAAAATCCATCCACAGATTTGGCGTCAATGCATGATTGAGGAAGTATATTATTGATTACAACATCTTCCAGACAGAGATCCAATCCTACTTCCCTTGATAAAATCAATATTTTTCTGGCAACGTCCATACCATTGAGATCGTCACGAGGATCGGGCTCAGTAAATCCTTTTTCTTTAGCAAGTTTAACCACCTCACTGAATTTCGTTCCCTCCGTAAAGGAATTGAAGATATAAGACAACGTACCCGACAACACTCCTTCAATTTTCAAAATTTTGTCTCCACTTATTTTAAGATCATTCAATGTGGTGATGACCGGCAATCCTGCTCCAACGTTTGTTTCATAGACAAATTTTACATCGTTTTTCAATGCAAGGGATTTCAATTTTCTAAAAAGCTCAAGATCACCGGAACTTGCCAGCTTGTTTGGTGTAGTGATAGATACGGATTGTTTTAACACGTGCTCATATCCATTCACTACTTCGGAACTGGACGTACAATCTATAAAGACTGAGTTCTGTAGATTGAGTTTGATCATTTTATCAATAAATCCCGAAATTGTTGACGGGTCTCCTTTTGTGATCAGGCTATCTTTCCAATTCTCAAGGTATAAACCTTCTTCACTAAAAATCATCTTTTTCGAATTGGTCATGCCAACGATATTGATTTTTAACGCATGGTCTTTTACCAGTTTTTGATTGTGATCAGCAATCTGATCTATGAGCGTCCCTCCAATCAATCCAACTCCAATTATAAATACATTGAGTGTCTTTACATCAGAAAGGAAGAATACTTCATGAATGGTATTTAAGGTCTTTGATATATCTTTTTGTGCAATGACAATCGAAACATTACGCTCGGAAGATCCCTGTGCAATCGCGGCTACATTTACGCCATTTTTCCCAAGGGCATTAAACAGCTTCCCGGAGATTCCCGGAGTATTAGCCATATTTTCTCCTATAATAGCGACAATGGACATTTGTTCTTCTATGGCTAATGATTCTATTTTTCCTGATTCTATCTCTCTGCTAAACTCCTCTTCGACTACTTCTTTTGCCAACACTCCATCCTTTGGATCTATAGCAAAACAGATGGAGTGCTCTGAAGATGCCTGGGTAATGAGAATGAGGTTAATATTATTGTTTGCAAGCACGCCAAATAATCTGGATGAGACACCGGTCACACCTACCATTCCACTTCCCTGAAAATTTATCAGTGAAATGTCCCTGATTGATGAGATTCCTTTTACAAGATACTTACCCGAATCAGCAATGCTTTTAATCAAAGTCCCGGGGAAATCGCGATTAAATGTATTCCTTATCCTCAACGGAATTTTCTTTTGGAAAGCAGGTTGTAATGTTGGTGGATAGATAACCTTTGCTCCAAAGTGTGACATTTCCATGGCTTCTTCATAAGTCATTTCGCTTAGGGAAAACGCCCTCTTCACCTGTTTTGGATCAGTTGTTAAAACTCCATCAACATCTGTCCAGATTTCAATTTCTTCAGCATCTAATGCTGCTCCAAAAATTGACGCCGTGTAGTCTGATCCCCCTCTTCCAAGGGTCGTTGTTTCATTTTTATCCGTTGAGCCTATAAATCCGGTAATTATTTGAATTTGATTGTGATCGTTGAAGTATTCCTGGATATTTTTTAAAGTCACATCCATCTGAACACGACCTTTACCAAATCGAGCATCCGTTTTAACCAACTCCCTGGCATCGAGAAGTTCAGTCTTTAGAGCTTGTTGATTTGCATATGCATTAATAATATAACAGGAAAGACGCTCACCAAAACTTAAAAGTAAATCTGTAGTTCTCAAAGAAAGCTCTTTAAGCAGGAAAATCCCATGTGACAAGTCTTCCAGCTCATTGAGCATCTTTTTGATCGACGCCAATGTATGACTTTGATTTTTAACTTCAAGTAATTCCTTGATGGTATTAAAATGAAACGTCTCTATTTCTTTAAGTATCTCGAGATATGACTCGTCATTTTCAGAAGCCTTTTGCCCGATTAACAGCAACTTATTGGTAATTCCAGTCATTGCAGATGAAACCATGGCTACATGGATATTTTGCACTTTATAGTCGGTAATGATCTCTATTACCTCTTTAATGCTATCTGAAGATCCGACAGACGTTCCACCAAATTTCAATACTTTCATGAGGACTCAGTATATATTTTCAGCTTATGTGAAGTTGCTTTTAAAAGTTGACAAAAATAGTAAGTGAACGATTAATTCAGGCCAATTCAGATGATTATTTTAGCTTTTTGGCTTCCTCCCAATACTTATCCATTTCAGCAAGGGACATATCAGAAATATTTTTTCCATCCTTAAATGATTCGGATTCCAGGTATTGAAACCGTTTAATAAACTTCCTATTTGTTCTTTCCAGAGCTTCTTCTGGATTTATATTAACAAACCGGGCATAGTTAATCAGCGAAAAAAGCATATCACCAAACTCGGACATCGCTTGCTCCTGATTTATTGGAGAATCATTTTCTACATTAAATTCATTTCTGAATTCCCGCATCTCCTCCTCAACTTTTTCCCAAACCTGCTCTTTCTTTTCCCAGTCGAAACCCACACCCCTTGCTTTTTCCTGAATTCTCATGGCTTTTACCAATGCAGGCAATGATTTTGGCACACCTCCCAAAACAGAATTATTCCCTTTTTCTTTCAATTTGAGCTTTTCCCAATTCCTTTTAACCGCTTCTTCATCCTCCACGTCTGCGTCACCATAAATATGAGGGTGGCGATGAACCAGTTTATCGCAAATACTATGAAGTACGTCACCAAGATTAAATGCTTTTTTCTCATCGGCAATTTTGGCATAAAACACCAAATGCAACATAATATCCCCAAGTTCCTTTTTTATCTCCGGTAAGTCTCCTTCCAAAATCGAATCTGAAAGCTCATAAGTTTCTTCAATGGTCAAATGTCGTAAAGATTCCATTGTCTGCTTTTTATCCCAGGGACAGTTGGCCCGCAATTCGTCCATTATTGTCAAAAGTCGGTTAAAGGCATCTAATTTCTCCTTTCTTTGCAGGTCTTCCGGCTTAATAATTCGTGACATTTATCTCATATTTAGAAATCAAAAGTATAAACTTTGTTATCGATTCCCTAAAAAGTGTATTTTTGCGGGAATTAGGCATATTTTTTAGGTTTGCTTCAAAAGTGCGCCACAAAGTGCGCCACAATACGAAGGATTTTTTAGATATTCAATTGGAAAATAAGTACCCATTTAAAAAGGCTAAACTGATACATCATGATCGAGATCTTACCAAGCGTTGGTATGTGTCTTGTTGGGCATGGAATGTTGAATTGAACAAACTGGTTCGCAAGCGATACTATGGTGGTATTAATCGTTACAAAACCATAAGTGAACGTTTAGAAGCTGGCAAGCAATTGAAAGATTATATTAATGAAAAACTGGAAGCAGGTTATGTAGTAGGAAAAGATCTTTCTGTAGTTAATTCGAACGATTTGAGAAACCAAACAATCATTCATGCATTTGAGTATGTGGTGATGAAAAAAAAGAATACGGTTGCTTTTGGATCTTACAAACAGTATTGTTCGACTGTAAGTAAATTGAATAAATGGCTTAAACAAAAATCTATGGAGCGGCTTAAAATCGGTAAACTCGATACCGCGATTATTCATGATTTCCTTGATAATCTTTTTACTTCCGGTAGCATTGAAAGCAATAAAACGTATAATAACCACCGTGTAATACTGTGTATTTTAATCAACTACATCATCGACCGAGATAATAAAATCTTTAATCGGAATCCGGCAGAAGCTATTAAAATGCTGCCTACATCCTCAAAAAAACATGCTGCATTTTCCGCTAATGATATGGCTGTACTGAAAAAAGAAATGTTAAAACAGGGGGAACATCAATTATTACTTTTTGTTGAGTTTATTTATTATACCCTGGCAAGGCCAAATGAAGTAAATAGTTTAAGGGTTGGAGATATTGAATTAGATGCTGACCGGATTTTTATTCCAAGGGGTATATCTAAGAATCGGAAAAGTGATTATGTAGATATTTATCCACCATTAAAAAAATCAATACTGGATAGTAAGATCATGGAATACCCAAAAGAATATTATTTATTTACTACGTGACGAATCCCAGGCCCAAAGAAAACTTTTAGAGGTTTTTTCTACCTTAAACAAGTAAAGATATTGAAAGCCACCGGATTGATAAATTCAGACCGTGAATACACCCTATATTCCTACAAACACAGTGGAGCTATAAACTTATTTTTAAGCGGTCTGGAACCAATTGATATTCAAAAACAATGCAGACATCAAAGCCTGCAACAAACTATGGATTATCTAAGAGAACTTGACTTATTTCGTAAAACAGACCATTTCAATAAAGTAAGATCATTTTAACAAAAAAAATTAAAGAAGTAAAAAAGGGCCTATTGTGGCCCTTCAATTTTTAGGAGTATTTTTTCAGCTTTCAATCGTGTATTTTCAGGCAACTGTATTCTACATTCTACATCGCGCCGGTCAAACATTTCAATTATTGCATTCTTTATTGGTATTAGCTCATTTTCCATTTTAGGCAATAAACG
>DAOVVI010000423.1 GCA_030637245.1 Cyclobacteriaceae bacterium | reverse complement strand
TTTTGAATTCTTTGTGCCTCAAAAAGTACGATCTGATCGTCTTCCTTTACATACCCAAGCATCATGGGGTCATTATTGATAATGGGAAAGAAATCAATGGATTTGGAGTTTTTTGAATTTATATCCTCGATTGTCAATGAAACAGTCGGTGGAGTTTGGAGCAAGCTGTCGTATTTTTCATTTTGGCCTTTATCCAAATAGCGGTCGGTCTGTACATAATTGAATTCATCGATAAATGCCATCATCCTGGCTGTATCAAGATGCGTAATGCCTTCTATTTTTAAAAAGTTGAAATCGAACTTTATGTTGAGATTGTATTCCGGATACTCGGCGTAGTTGATACGCAGTTTTTGAAGTGTACGCCAGTTAGTCCTCAGAATTACCCGGTCTCTCCAATCATTGGCCGGAATTTCGAATATGCCTGCCACATAACTTTCATAACCCGGAATATTTACGATCATTGGATTATTATTTTCAACAGGCATCATGTATGAAACTGTTTTATTTGCGTTTCCTGAAGAATAGAAGGAATTGATCAATTTCCCATTACCTGAGATTTCAATCAAATAACCATTGTTCATGATGTTTTTAGAAATGTCTTCAGCTTGGGTTTTAGGTACATTTCTAATTACCTCTGCATCCTTCAAAATGGAAAGTAAGACTTGAACAATATTTTGCTCTGCTTTGTACTTTTCGTTTACCGACCATGTACTTTCAACTTTTTTAAGCTGAATATCTTCTTCTATTGATTTTATGGAAATGAAGTCAACTATTGAGGTGTCCTGAACGGAGAATATTTCTTTATTCTCAATAGTATTTATGCTTGTTTCACCAGTCAACTCCAATATTATTGAGCTGGAAACCAAAAGTCCGAGTATGACCAGAAGGGTAGTATTTTTATGTTTCTGGCTCATTATTTGAAGGTGGCGTATTTGCGTTTTCTCATGAAAAACTTTATAATCCCAAAAATCACAATGATAAAAATTGGCAATACTAAATTGACCAATTGCAAGGTTAGTTTTTCCTCTTGCAGCTTTACCTTGTCCAATGGTCTGATCTTGATTTCCTTTGATCTGGTATTGATGATTCCGTCCTCTTCTACCAGGTAAGTCATTGCATTGGCCAGGAAATCTGCATTTGCAAATCTTGTTTCAGTAAATTGATCAAATCCCAATTCGACTGGCTGACCTGTCTTTGGATTGATATCGTTTCTGGCAATATCTCCATCAGAAACAATTAAAATTTTAGTTGGATTACCATCTGCAATAAAATCAGATTTGACAGCATTATTGGGCAGGAATCTGTTTTTGTACAAAGAAGTAAATCTTCCTTCAAAGATCCATGCTGTAGTTTGAGGCCCGGAATTAAAGAATTCCGGTTTCATATCTTTTCTCAATTCATTAATGCTCACCCTCACCGGAGAACTGAGAACTTTTGAATATTGAGAGGTATTCATCAATGGAATTTTTCTGATGCCTTCAGCTTTCAATGTATCTATTGTACTTATGAATCTGGTCACAATTGCATCCAGATTTCGGACAGTTGGATGATTGGTAAATTCGTTGACAATTGGGAAAAATGGCCATGGTAAAAGCCTGATTTGCGGATTATCTCCCACATTACCAACAACCACAGGATAGGGCGCCGCATTCATATCAAGGATAAGGTCTTTATTGATCCTGAAACCATATTTGAAAAACAAATCTTCCAGGTTTGTTTCAAATGACAAAGCTAAATTACTTTCTTTGTCAACACTGTCCATATTGGCACTCAGGGCGTCAATCAAGAACATTGCCTTACCTCCTCTCATGATAAATTGATCAATTTTATACTTATCCGATTCGTTAAATTTATCTTTTGGTTTGGCTAGAATTATCGCATCAAACCTGAGGAGATTGGGCCTGCTCGTCAGGTCAATATGAAAAATCTTGTATTTATTCATTAGCTCAGCAGAAAGTCCTGCTATCTGAAGTGTATCCAATTCTCCATGGCCCTTTAACAAAGCAATTCGTTTTGTCTTTTGTTCAGTTAGTGCTTTGATTGCGCTTGACAATTCATATTCTACTCCTTCTATAGATTGATTTAGTTGCTCCTGGGGGGAAGATGCTTTATTTCCTTTTAAAAACGTCACGCCCTTTTCCCTTGCTCCGTAAGTTATTATTGCCCCTGGGAAGACCAATGTTTGGGTGCGTTTGCCATCAATGTTATCAAAAAGGTTTGTGGCCTGGATACCTTTTTTGATCAGGCTTTCATAAAATTCCTGCCGGGCCTTTTGACTCCTTGCAGTTGATGGATTTATAAAGCGAAATTGCAGATTGCTTCCAGCATAAATCTTAAATTCATCAAGCGTTTCTTTTACACTCTTTTGAAGTCTTTTCACACCGGCAGGTAAATCCCCTTCCAGATAAACGTCAACATAAACGGCCTCGTTGAGATTTTGCAAAATGTTTTTAGACGCCTCTGAAATGGTAAATCGTTTTTCTTCCGTGAGGTCAAAACGATAGAATAACCTTGCAGAAAGCTGATTGGCGACAATAATCACAAATAATCCAATCAGGAAATAAAGTATAGATTCCAGTTTTTTACTTTCCAAATCTACCATTTTCTGCTTCTTAAAATGAGATTGGTTAATAAAAGCATGACACTTATGACACTTATAAAATATATCAGATCCCGAGAGTCTATTAAACCTTTACTCATGGAATTATAGTGATATAATACTCCAATTTGGTCGATGAAGTCAGCTACTCCGCCAAATATGCCGACTGAAGAAATCGCATTAAATCCAAAATAAAGGAAAAAACACAGGAATACGGCAATGATGAAGGCTGTCACCTGGTTTTCGGTAAAGGACGATGAGAAAATCCCAATAGAAGTAAAAACCGCTCCAAGTAAAAAAAGCCCGAAATATGAACCAATAACGCCGGCAGTATCAATATTTCCAACAGGATTGCCTAAATACCAGATGGTGAAATAATACAACAGAGTAGGCAGAATCGAGAAGGCAACCAGAAATACACCTGCAAGGTATTTTCCTAAAATGATATCAATATCCCTTATCGGTCTGGTGAGTAATAATTCCATGGTTCCGCCGCGCTTTTCTTCACTGAACAT
>DAOVVI010000016.1 GCA_030637245.1 Cyclobacteriaceae bacterium | reverse complement strand
GGGAATTGATGTTGTGAAATTTGAGATTCGGCTCTTTCGCCCAGAAAGGAACCAAGCCCCATCGCGAGGCAACAATTTTATCTTCATCTCCAGATTTAATGACAGGCAGTTCCAACCCAAAATGAGCATTATAGGTTTTCTTGTAGGAATACTGAAATTCCGCTTGAAATTCACGCTCAATCGCTGTAACACCAGAAACTATCGTAAACCTTGTACACATCCTCCATAATAATTAAGGATGTAAAGTTAGAGAGAATAACTAATATATTTAGTATTATTACTAATTTTTTTAGTTTTTCTGCAACTACTTCGGTTGTGTTTCCCCGGCCAATCGTCTGTTCTGAAAGGGGAGGCTGGCAGCCCGTTTTTATTATAGAGATTGCACTCCGGGTTAATCGCCCATCCATACCTCACGGCAACTGGGGCTTTTACCTTATCGCTGGACACAAAAACTTCACCACCTACAATCTGTGCCTTTGCCCAATAAAATTTCTTGTCCTTGCCGGCGATCTGGAATCCGGTTAATTTTTCACCTTTCATTTGCAGACCTTTACCCACATGATCGAAGGCAATCTCAATATCATTGCCATTAATCTCCATGGATTTGTACAATGGTCCTGAATAAACAATGTTTTGGTTGTAGGCTATGTTTTTAGCTGCCAATGCCAGTCGATGTCCTACATCCTGCTTGTTTTTGGGGTGAATGTCAAACATTTCTCCAATGTCGATAGTCACTGCCATTCCTGTATTTGGCAGTCGAAGCGCCATAGTTTGCGCCTCCCGAAGCTCAGCCCAATCATCTTCTTGCGGTACTTCGGGGATATCCATATAATTGGCCAATTGCACAAATAAAAATGGGAAATAACCCATGCCCCATCTCACACGCCAGTCTTCGATCATAGATTGAAAAAGAGTTCTGTATTGATACGCCCGGCCTGCATTACTTTCGCCTTGATACCAAATCACGCCTTTTATACCAAATGGTATAATTGGATATAACATTCCGTTAAATAAACTTGCAGAATAATTCTGATAACTCACAACTTCAGGAAAAGCAGGTTCTAACCCGGTTTTATACTTCCATGGACCTGCCAGACTTTCCAATACTGCTCCACTCGGTGCATAAAGCTTCATTCTGCCTTCAGAACCCTGAAAATTGGGTTTTCCCCAATAATGTAATAATCTTACTGCAATCACATTTTTCCCGGATTTAACCAGCTTCGCTGGAACGGTATTTTCCGTAAAATACGGTGACGTCGTGGAGCCAAGCTCTACTTCGTTGAAGTAAACAGTAGCGTGGTAAGCTATCCTGCCTAAGTCAAACCGGAGTTCCTTACCTTTATATTCTTTTGGGATTTCAACTACTTTTCTCATCCATACAATTCCTTCCAATTCTTCATCCCAATTCGGCGCGATAACGACAGGCCAATCATTGGAATTATAATTGATTTTATGTACGCCTAATTCCAATCCCTTGAATGAATTATTGATTATTTCACTTTTATTATTTGACCGTTCATTATTGGCCGGAATGTCCTCCTCCCAATTCGGACCATTTTCCAATTCTATCACCCGCTCTTTGAAATCGGGTAATGATTTCAGCATTTCAGCACTCGTCCAGGCCTCGGCCTGTGTCCCTCCCCAATTGCAATTGATCACTCCAATAGGTACGTTTAACTCCTTATTCAGTTCATTACCAAAAAAGTACGCAACAGCAGAAAAGCTTTTAGCTACTTCAGGAGTGCATTTATCCCATTGACCACCTTCTAAATCATCTTTCGGTGTTTTTCCCACACGTCTTGGAACGTAAAAAAGTCGAATATCCGGGTAGTTGGCATTATTAACTTCTTCTTCAGCATTTTTCGAGCTTTCAAGTCTCATCGCCATATTCGACTGACCAGAGGCTACCCAAACATCCCCAAACATCACATCCTTGAACTTCACTTCATTATCACCTTTTATCGTGAGTTCATATGGCCCGCCTGCAGTAAATACTGGAAGACGAACCATCCATTTCCCATCTGAGGAAGTTACCGTTGAAGAAACCAATCCATGGATTTCGACAACAATCTTCTCTCCAGGATTGGCGGTTCCCCAGATAGGAGCATTGACGCCTCTTTGCAGTACCATATTGTCTGAAAAAATTCCAGCTACTTTTGCTGCTGAATGCAAATCCTGACAGGTAAATAATGAAACCAGAACTATTATTAACAAATTTAAAAAGTGATGTTTTTTCATGATTATAGTGCGTTAAAATATTAAGAACAAAGAAACTATAAGTATAGTAAAAAATTCCTATTAGATTATGTGCAATCAATTTATTGCCTAATAAAAAACAACATCACAATCAGGATTTTTTACTTTAAAATCCTCTACTTTTTTTGGAGATATCTTATTGTTATAGCATTTAATTACTTTAAGATGGGATAGTCCGGACAACGCTTTTATTTGTTTCACTTTTGTTTTGGAAAACTCTAAAGTCTCCAACTTCTCCAGCCCCGATACCGGAGAGAGATCTTTTACATTTGTTCCCGAAAATTTCAATTCCCTCAATTCAATTAACGAACGGATAGGCTTCAAATCAGAAATTTGAGTATTGTCCAGATCAAGAACCTGAAGTTGTTTGAGCGATGAAAGCGGCTCGATATCTGATATCGGATTTCTCGGGCATTTGAGTTCTTCTATTTTCTTCAAACTTACCAAAGGGTACAAAGACGTGATCCTACTATCAGTAAAAGTCAAAGATTTTAACCTGACAAACTCAGGAATCGGATCCAGGTTATTTAGCGATATGCTACTAATATTCAAAACTTTTTTACTTGCCAATTGATGAAGCTGCTCTGTCGAAGGTCTGCTCGGCAGGTTATTTGATTCCTTGAAAATATTCTGCCATTCATCATTCAAATTACCCCACCATGCTCTTAATTTATCAGTTTTATAAACAACGATCGAGCTATCCTCATCAAAATCCAACTTTTGAAAATCTTCATCCGCAACCTGAGTATGCTCAAAATAGGCTGCTTTAAATTTCTTTAGGTTATTCAATACCGAAATATCCTTTACCCTTGTATTGCTAAAAAAAAGCGAATCAATTTGACGCATTCCAGAAATTGCGGAAATATCATCAATGCCGTTGTGATTAAAAATCATGACTTCGAGATTTGCTAATCCTTTTACCGGAGACAGATCAACAACCCGCGAATTTGCCCCATTTAAAATTCGGATGTATTGTAGATTTTCAAGCGGACTCAAATCGGATACCTGTGTATCAGAAAAAATTACCTCTTCCAATAATGGCATGTATTGAAGTGGTTCGAGATTACCAATCTCCATATTACCGCGAATATCAATTTCCTTTATTTTTAAAATCCTATGGATTTGTTCTTTCGAAATGGTATCCGAAAATTGAAGTTTTGAACTAATGACATCATCCCATGCTTCATCCAAATCTTCCCAAAAAGCAAATAATTCATCCGTCATGAAAATGACGTCAACTTCTGGTCTGATCTTAGTAAAAGCTATAAAATCCTCCAGATCAATCTTTGATTCATCCGCATTGACTGTCACCAATTTTTCCAGGTCCTTTAGCGCCTTAAGGTCATCGATCTCTGAGTTTTCAAAAGTGATTTCTTCCAGATTATTTAGATCAGCCAGTGGCGCCAGGTCTTTAATATTAGTCCGGTTAAAAGTTAAATTCTTAAGATTTTTCAGCTCCGAAATAGGCTCAAGATCATCAACAGAAGTATTTGAAAAGTCAAGATCAACCAAAGATTTTAAAATTTTTACCGAATCCAGACTTATCAGATTTGTACTGGAACAATTCAGTTCTTTCAGGTGAATTAACTTATTTAAAGGAGGTAAGCTATCAATTACCGTTTGTTCCATATGAATGGATTCAAGTTTATCAAAATTCTTAATCACCATAATGCTGGTAACCGGCGTATTATTGATATACAATTCCCTTAACGACTTGGAATATTTGAGCGGCATTAGGTTATCGACCATCGTGTTGGAACAATCCAGTGACTCTAAGGTCGTTAAATTTCGTATGGGGAAAAGGTCAATAATATCTGAAGAAGATATATCAAGTTTACGCAGATTCTTCAGTTGATCCAGTGGCTTAAGGTCGGTAATGATCTTACTCCCCGAAAGATTTATCTGTTCTTTCCCGGCAGCTTTTATTACAAAATCAATAATTTTAATCGTGTCTATGATTTGCTGATCATCAACCACATAAGTTGAATCAGAGAATTCCCGAATCTCACTCAACCTCAATCCTTCCTTTATTTCAATATCTACGCCAAGAAATGTTTTCCATTCTTCATTCAATCCCGTCCACCAATAGGTCAATTCTTCATTTCTACTTAGTTTAGTGGTATAAATACTGGCAATTTTTATATCCTTATTCTCCTCATCCACATTCACCTCAATATACCTTTCCTGATCAGAATCAATACTGTCATTTTCAATTGTGATCCCTTTTAGATTTCTCATCATTTTAATGGTGAAAAACAGCTGACCCTCCTGTGTTACATCATTGGCGATATCGATAATATTAAAATCGAATTTTACCTGTTTAAAAAAGAAGTCAACATCCTTGAGGTATGCCTGAACATCTTTGTTCGTTACTACATCCCTATTCTCATCAAGGTCATCTTCTATCTGTACTTTTTCATCTTTAAATATCTTTAAAAAACTTTCATTGATAATGACATCTTTATCTTTTGCAGAAACCATTGGATCTCCAAGAAAATTCATCGAAAACTGGAGAAATGACGCCAATTGACGTACCTCTGCTTCGTATTCTTTCCTGTGCTCTTTTTCAGTATTGTCCTGCCCAAAGCATAAATTATACCCTGCAAGGATGAAGGAAAAGATTAGGAGGCGATAAATGATGGTTTTATAGCTAATTCTCATAATAAATATATTTGAGAAGCATGCTTTTTTGTTCTTCCGGTATTTTGGAAAGGTTGGAAATTAGCCATCCGGTATTGTATCCTTGCCGGTTAAATTCGTTCAGCTGAAAGTACCAATCATTTAATTGAAAAAAATGGAATGATACTTTTTCCACTGTCTCAAAAACCAAATCTCCTTTTTTTATTTCATAAAGAAACAAGGTTCTGAAATCCGGTTTATAATCTTCATCAAAATAATACTCAACAGTTTCCGGCTCTCTAAAAACCTTTATCAGATTCATGAAATCAAGTTCATGACTCATTGGATGAAGAAACTTAGCAAATGCTGTAGAATCTGTGTAGAAAAGTTTGGTGAATGGATAGAAATAAACATTGTTGATTACCCACTTTATTCCCAGGTTTTCCTTTTCCAATTGTAAAAATAAAACTACAGTTCGGGATTGTCCCTGATAGGTAAATTTTGTATCTACCTCTGCGAACCATCTTCCACCATAATAATCAAGAAATGAGGGGTTGGATTCATCAGTTACTTCAGCAATAAACTCATCTTTAATTTCCTTTGTGATATCTCCATTCTGACGGTCAAAAAGCATCTCTATGTAATTGGATCTGAATTCTTTACTTCTGTAATTCGGATTCCCTTCATATATCCTTTTACCTTCAAGATCTTCTTCTGAATTGAACCTCCTGAAAAATTGATTGATTTGCTTGGTTTCAGCATACATAAAACTTTCATCTCCCAAATAGGAGCCGATATCCTGTGCCGAACCTATTGCACAAACAAATTGCACGATTACAACCGAAATGGTGAATCTCATGGTGGAAATAGAAAGTAATTGAATAATTATCCCGGTTTCGTTTCAGTCACACGGATATCACCTAAAAGCACATCCCAGAAACCAATAATCCTCCCCTGAATCTGGGTCTGTTTTCGTTCTACATAAACTGTAATGTCTTTTTTCGTGGTATCTACATATTTCAGACCATCATCAGATTCTCCTGTAAATCGCTGATAAACAGTAATTACGCCGACATACCTCCCGTCAGGTTGCCGCACAAGATCACTAATGTATTCAATATTAAACCATTCAATCCTTACCCTGTCATAATTCAATGCCATGAGCCGTTGGAAATACTCCCGAATTCCATAGTATTTGATTTCTTTTCGATTTATAGAGGAAACTCCCATTTGGCTCCCTTCGGCAAATAACTCCAAAGCCCGATCAATTACCCGGTTGGCTTCAGAAAATGGAGTGTCCTTGTTTCCTATTATACTGATGTACTTTCCTAAATCCTTTACCTTTTCCAGTGCTAGGGAATCAATTGCCTGTTTCCTTTCAGGGCTGATCTCGGGCTGAGCCAATACCGTTATAGCCACTCCAAACAACAAAAGTATGCTTAAATATATGCTTGATCTTTTCATTGGTTTCTGAATTATATTTTTGAAAATGGGGTCTATTTTTTTATTAATTCCAATTCAGTAATCTTGCCATTGGCGTCATAGACTACATTTTCTATTTCATTTCGTACTACTTTCTGATCTTTCAAATATTCCAGGTACCTTCTGATGGTGGTAGGTCTGTCATAATCCACAATATTACCGGATTTACTCACAATAATTAAAACCGGTGTGTCCTCAGATGCAAAAAGCCCCAACGCTTCACCGATATATCGATTGGAAGTAGCCAGGTTTGTACTATTTGCAATAAGGCTGAAATATTCATTAAGTCCTTTTGGCTCCGTGCCTTCTCGCCGGAGCTGCTCTTCCCTTTCTCTGGCCAGCTTCTCTGCTCTTTCCTTAGCCATCAAGGCTTCCCGCTCTCTTTTTAATTTTTCATCAACTTTTACGATCAACTCCTTTACCTCGGCATCTTCAATATTCATATCCTTGATCACCTTTAACCTACTTTCCTTCTCATCCAGAGTAAGACCTGTATTATCACTAAGCAGTTCCTCAAGGTCTGCTTTTGCCTTTGCAATTTTTCTTGCTTCAGCCGCGGCTGCTTGCTCAGCAGCAATTTTTTTCTGGCTTTTACACGAAAATTCTCCCGTACCGGCCACCACGATAAAGATTAAAATCAAAATTTTATGCAAGCTTTTCATAAATAATAGTGAGTTATGAGATTTGATATAATTTATAAATAAAAATAGTTAGTCTTTGTCATCCTTATTAAAGTGTTGTGCAAGACAACAGGTAAAAACAGATTCAGATTAATTGCTACAAAAATAGAAAAATAACCATGCGCTTCATATTTATTTTAACTTTGCAGCACATTTTACTCACCATGTAACGGTCATACTACAGATAAATTTGATTTTTACTTTATTTATTAGGATTAAATATGTTTGAAGAAAGAAATAAGGGGAAAATTATCATTTATATTGAAAATGACCATGGAAAGATCAATTCCAAAATGGAGTATCATGGAATTGCAAAAACTCCAGAAATTGCTCTTACCAGTTTGTTGGTCAATTTTACTTCCCTGAGTTTAGAAAAAGGCAAAGATCCCAGGCATATAATTGAAAAACATCTTTCCGGAATAGTAAAAATGCTTGAAGGAAGAAAGAAAATATAATATATAATTTAAAAAGAAGGAGCCGGTTTGAAACCGCCTCCTTTTTCGCTAACCATTAATCAAAACCTCAAACCCAATAACAACCACAAATGATTAGCCTCAAATGAAAGATTTGCTTAAAGATTGATCTTCCATAAGTTCACTTACATAAAACGATTTTACCGATTCCTTGTTTGATTATTATTAAAACTCACTAATTACATTTTTTGTTAAATAAATTTCCGTTCAAATTGCAACTACCTGAATAAATTTTCGTAAATTCACATAGATGCCAAAACAAAAAAAATTGACATCTTTAATAAGTGTTAGAGGATAACCCCTAAAAAGCTTAATTTCGAAATTAAGCAGGCAATGAAAAATTTGCAATTAATGCCAGAGCAGCATTAAGTAAGAATGACGGGACCGTAATTCCGTCATTTTTATTTCCGCGATTTTCAATATTCTATTATTTTTGTTTTCTCGTATGACATTGATTTCCGGAAATAACTATAAACCCCCACGTTGGCTTTTTAATGGTCATTTTGAAACAATTTATCCTCCTCTGTTTAGAAAAATATCCATCCCTGTTACTGCAAATAAGATTACCATCAATACACCGGATAATGATTATTTTGAACTTAATTATTACGATAAAAATTCAAGTAAAACCTTAATCATTTCTCATGGTCTTGAAGGAAATAATGAGCGACCATATGTAATTGGCATGGCAAAATTGTTCTTCCTGAATGGCTGGAATGTGATCGCCTGGAATTATCGGGGATGCAATGGAAAAGTAAACAATTCAATAAAGTCATACCACAGTGGTTTTACTGAAGATTTAGAGGAGGTTATCAAATATGCAAATAAACCTGATGTAAAAACAATTTCACTTGTCGGTTTTAGTCTTGGTGGAAATTTAACCCTCAAGTATCTTGGTGATGCGAATAAAGTAAATAATAAGATTAAATGTGCCGTTACTTTTTCAGTTCCATTAGATCTTCACAATGGTTGTTTGGAAATCACTAAATCCCGTAACTTCATTTATTCTAGAAGATTTCTAAAAACTCTTAAGAAAAAGGTCAGAGAAAAAGCTCATAAATTTCCTGAAATACAAATTCAGCAGCTTTCAAGAATTCAGGATTTAAAAACATTTGATGATTATTTTACAGCTCCATTACATGGTTTTAAAGATGCCCTGGAGTATTATCACTCATGCAGTTCTATTAATGTGTTGGATAAAATCCAAATCCCGACCCTTATTGTAAATGCACTTAACGATCCCTTTCTATCACAAGAATGTTATCCTTTTAAAGCGCTAAAATTCCATGAATTTGTTCACCTTGAAACACCTGCCCGGGGTGGGCATGTCGGATTTTGCTCATTTAACGGAAGTGAATTTTACTGGTCTGAAATAAGGGCTTATGAATTTATTGAATCCATGATATGACTATTCAAATTCCCGGTTTGAACCGACCGCCTAGGTAGGAGCTCATGATTTAGAGACAAGATTAAAATCTTAAAATGTGAACCTATTTCACCTGAGTATTTGTAATTTTTTGTACATTAGAGGTTACGAAAAATGCTGTGTGCGGAAGATATACCATAATTGCCAAGGCGGAAGAAATTGAGAAAAGGTTTAATGTAGAAGTACCTGAATCCTATTCTCCCAGGTATAATGCAGCCCCAACACAAATTTTACCTGTTATTACAAATAAAAGTCCGGAAGGAGTATCATTTTTCCATTGGGGATTGATCCCAAAATGGGCAAAAGACAAAAGTATCAGTTCTAAACTTATTAATGCACGTTCTGAATCCATTGCTGAAAAGATTTCTTTTAAAAATGCCCTCAAACAAAGAAGATGCCTCGTGATCGCCGATGGGTTTTATGAATGGAAAAGATCTTCAAAAAAATCAAAAATCCCTTACAGAATACTGCTGGATACCAAGGAGTTATTCGCATTTGCCGGGCTTTGGGAAGAATACGAAGATAAAGATCAGAATCTGGTACATACCTTTGCGATAATCACCACGATAGCCAACTCAGCCATTTCTAAAATACATGAACGAATGCCTGTGATACTCGAGCCCAAATCAGAACAAGCATGGTTAAGCTCTTCTATTTCAACAGCAGAACAACTTACCTTATTGAAACCATATGATGAGCAAAAAATGGACTTTTACACGATATCTCCAATGGTAAATTCAGTAAGGAACGATAATCCTCAATTAATCATTCCAACTCCACCGGCAGATCAATTTGGGAATCTGACATTATTCGATTAGATCCCGGCGAAGGAAGAATTAGTGTATTATTTCTAACATTCTTGCTTTTATTGACAAATTATTAATAATTGGCTCAGGAGATTATATGGCATAAGATTGAATATAGAATAAAGGGATTGAGGGGTATGGTATATCAATCTTTAATCAATCATTAATCAACCTCTTATCAATCTTTTTTATTTCCAGATTGTCTGGATTAGGTTATTTAAAAAACCAAGGATAATTAGTACTCAATTACCCAAATTCATTAAATTGGCACTTTAATAAAATCATTATGAAAAATTCAAGAATTGTAGGCGTTGGTCATTATGTCCCGGAAAGAGTTGTTACAAATCAGGATCTTGAAAAGTTGATGGATACAAGTGATGAATGGATAGTAGAAAGAACAGGAATAAAAGAAAGAAGATATTTTAACTATGAGAAAGACACGTGCGCTAATATGGCGACCAAGGCTACTAAAATGGCTTTGGAAAGAGCGGAAGTCGATGTAAATGAAATTGATCTTATAGTGTTTGCAACTATCACACCGGATTATATGTTCCCAGGTTCCGGCGTTTTAATGCAAAGAGAGCTTGGCCTGGACAAAAAAGCTATCGCTGCCCTCGATATTAGAAATGCTTGTTCCGGATTTATATACGGGTTATCTATTGCTGATCAGTTTATAAAAACAGGTATGTATAAAACTGTTGCGGTAGTAGGCGCAGAAATTCAGTCCTCTGCACTGGAGTTTTCTGACAGACAAAGACATGTGTCTATAATATTTGGCGATGGTGCAGGAGCCGTAATTCTCCAGGCAACTGATGAATCCGGCAAAGGAATATTATCTACCCATATGCATTCCGATGGAACCTATGCAGAAGAACTCTATGTTAGAGATCCAGGTAGCAGCCGAAAAAGGGAAGAGAGACTAACTCCTGAGATGCTGGAAGGAGTGAATATAAAAGCGCATATGAATGGAAATCTTGTTTTTAAACATGCTGTTGTTCGGTTTATGGAAGTCATTACCGAAGCATTGATGGCCAATGGCAAAACAAAAGAAGACATTGATTTATTAATACCTCATCAGGCCAATTTGAGAATAACTAATTTTATTCAGCAAAAATTACAGTTGGACGAAGAAAAAGTGTTTAGCAACATTCAAAAGTATGGCAATACTACAGGAGCTTCAATTCCAATAGCATTAAGTGAAGCCTGGTCTGAAGGGAAAATAAAGGAAAACGATTTAGTTTGCCTTGCTGCTTTTGGTAGTGGTTTTACCTGGGCGTCAGCACTAATTAATTGGTAACCGACACATTTTTATATTATGATTACTAAAGAATACAATCCCAGTCCTATTGAAGTTCGATTCGTTGAAGTATTGAGCGAATTGAAAGACGAAATTAATAAAAAGCTTATCGATTATGATGTCTTTAAAATTGAGAATAACACACAATTGGATAACCCAACTATTGACATTTTTTTAAATGACATGGATGGTGATCAGCATGAAATCGTACTCAAAGTAATTCAAAAGCCAGATAAAATAAGTTGAAAAGGCAAATAAACATCAGTAGTGTCTCAAAGTGAATTGTCACTTATTATTTTTTTCGATATTTATTTTTGCTAAGTCTCATTTTTTCTCGGATATCGAAGTAATATACAGCAGAAACTGATAATACATTATTTGTATATTCGAAATTATCGACTAAACCAATATTTGGAATACTTCCGCTTTCGTACCCTCCCATAAACGTATGACCTAACGAAAATCTCATATCCAACGAAATGTAATTTGCATTTCTT
>DAOVVI010000487.1 GCA_030637245.1 Cyclobacteriaceae bacterium | reverse complement strand
CCAGGAGGACCAATGCTTAACGGACGATTTCAAGGGGGGTATATTGGTTCAGGTTCATTCAATTGGATAATCAAGGAAAAACAAAAATCTGAGAATTTTACAGAGGAAGACCTTCTGGAAGCGGAAATTTGTGCAGCACGAAGCGCCGGACATTGCAACACAATGGGCACGGCATCAACTATGGCAACCATGGTTGAAGTGTTGGGATTGACGCTGCCCGGAGCATCATCCATTCCTGCAGTGGATGCGCGAAAAAAAGTTATGGCCCAATTATCGGGCAGAAGGATTGTGGAAATGGTGAAGGAAGATTTGAAACTGTCTGACATACTTACCAGAAAGGCATTTGAAAATTCCATTGTGACAAACGCAGCAGTGGGCGGATCTACCAATTTGATCATTCATTTAATTGCCATTGCCAGGAGAATCGGTGTGGATTTGAATTTGGAAGATTTCGATAAACTTGGAGCTAAAATTCCATTACTATTAAACCTGATGCCCTCGGGAAAATATCTTATGGAGGACTTTTTTTATGCAGGCGGACTGCCTGTAATTATGAAAGAACTGGGAAATATGCTGCATGAAAGCGCAATTACTGTGAACGGAAAATCGATTAAGGAAAATTATGCAAAAGCGAAATGTTACAATGATGAAATAATCAAAAGCATTAAACAACCATTACAACAGGAAGCTGGAATTGCAGTGCTAAAAGGTAATTTGTGTGAAAATGGAGCTGTTATTAAACCTTCAGCCGCAACACCTGGGCTTATGAAACACAAAGGAAGAGCCGTGGTATTTGAAAGCATGGAAGACTACCACGCTCGCATTGATCTTCCGGATCTGGATATTGATGAAAATTGTGTGATCGTTTTGAAGGGAGTTGGTCCAAAAGGATATCCCGGCATGCCGGAAGTCGGCAATGTAGATCTTCCTGAAAAGTTGATAAAAAAAGGCATAAAAGATATGGTTCGGATCTCTGACGGAAGAATGAGTGGTACTGCCTATGGAACCGTGGTACTTCATATCTCTCCTGAGTCTTCGATTGGAGGAAATCTGGCTTTGGTGCAGAATGGTGATATGATCGAACTGGATGTGGAAAATCGATTGTTGAATCTTGATGTGTCTGATGAAGAATTAGAAAGAAGGCGGTCGAATTGGAATGCTCCCGATCCATTAGCCACGCGAGGATATGTCAAAATCTATCTTGATCATGTAGAGCAGGCCGAGAATGGTGCGGATCTGGATGTACTGGTTGGAAAGTCGGGATCGAAAGTGGAAAGGGATTTGCATTGATCAAAATTCAAAAATCATCAATCAATGTCGTTTAGTTAAGAAAATTATTGCCTTACCACTCCCCGCCTGATCCAGTGGGCAGGCCTTCACCCTCTCCAGAGAGGGATAATAGGTGCTTAACTAAACGATATTGGATCATTAATTTGAAATTGATAACTTACAAAATATGGTTGTACTCTACCTTCTCCTAAGTGTAATCCTGATCATACTTTTAACAACAAAACTTAAGGTTCATCCTTTCCTGGCGCTTTTTGCTGTAGCACTTATGTATGGATTTTTATCGGGCATGTCGTTAGATAATATTATAGATTCCATAAATACCGGATTTGGGGAAACTTTGGGGAAGATCGGGTTAATCATCATTTTTGGTGTCATCATTGGTGCGTTTCTGGAAAATTCTGGAGGAGCGTATAGGTTGGCTGAGGCCATATTAAAAATTGTCGGCAAAAAAAGAGTCCCTACCGCAATGGGCGTTATAGGATACTTTATTTCTATTCCTGTTTTTGCTGACAGCGGATTTATTCTTTTGTCACCATTGAATAAAAGTCTGTCAAAAAAAGCTGGGATTACCCTTGCAGGTTCTACAATAGCCCTAGCGATGGGCCTGATGGCCACGCATACACTTGTTCCGCCAACTCCAGGGCCGATTGCTGCTGCGGGTATTTTGAATGCAGATCTTGGATTGGTTATGCTAATTGGAGTCCCTGTTAGTGCTTTTGCCTTAATTGTAGCAATTATTTTTGCAAAAAAATATGCCGCTAAAAAGTTTATCGATCCTGATCCTAAAATCAGTGAGGAGGAAATAAACTCCAGAATGGTATCTGCACCTAGTCTTGTTAAATCATCGCTGCCCATCTTTATACCTATATTTTTGATTGTATTAAGGTCCATAATCAATTCTCAGGTAGAATCTCCGAATGAATTTATAAGGTTCATTTTGTTTTTAGGAGAACCGGTAATTGCACTTTTAATTGGCGTGTTGCTTTCATTGACCCTACCAAAAAAGCTTGAAAAATCCATGCTTTCTACTTCCGGGTGGGTAGGAAAAGCATTGAAAGATGCGGCGACCATTATATTGATAACTGGCGCTGGGGGAATATTTGGAAAGATACTACAAAATTCAGGGATAGCGGATTTGCTTGGCAATACACTTGCTGATATCCAAATGGGCATCTGGCTACCATTTTTATTATCGGCCGCTATCAAGACCGCCCAGGGGTCATCCACTGTGGCATTGATCACTACCGCTTCCATAATGATGCCCATGATGGATAATTTGGGCTTTACAACGGAAATGCAAAAAGCCATGGTTGTAATTGCGATTGGTGCTGG
>DAOVVI010000347.1 GCA_030637245.1 Cyclobacteriaceae bacterium | reverse complement strand
GAGAATGCCCGAGTCGGATCCGAAATATGATCGTCTCAAGCTCTCGGAACAACGGATTAAAGATATTGCCGATGACCTGGTAAGCGTAGCAAAACTTCCATCTCCGTTGGGAAAAGTACTGGATAATCGAACTCATCAAAACGGACTTGAATTAACCAAAATATCCGTTCCACTTGGTGTCGTGGGAATTATTTACGAATCCAGACCAAATGTCACCTTTGATGTATTTTCGCTCTGTTTAAAATCTGGAAATGCATGCATGCTGAAAGGTGGCAGTGACTCCGAATTTTCTAATATTGCAATTGTAAAAATCATCAAAGAAGTCATTCATAAATTTGGCCTTGATGAACATATTCTAGCACTTTTGCCTACAAAACGTGAGGCAACTACTGAATTATTAAATGCCGTTGATTATGTGGATATTATCATTCCACGTGGTAGCCAGAACCTGATCAATTACGTGCGTGACAATGCCAAAGTACCTGTGATCGAAACCGGTGCTGGAATTGTCCATACCTATGTGGATAAATCAGCTGATCTTGAAAAGAGCATCCAAATAGTGAATAACGCAAAGACACGAAGAGTAAGTGTATGTAATGCGTTGGATTGTCTGGTGATCCATGAAGATAAATTAGACGAGCTTAAAGAAATCATTGCACCATTGAAAGAAAGTAAGGTAGAGCTATTTGCTGATGAAAAGGCCTTTAAATCCATTAGAGAACAATATCCTGATGATTTGCTGAAAAAAGCTAAAGATGAGCATTTTGGGACTGAATTCCTCGATTATAAAATGTCAATTAAAACAGTTGAAAGTATAGATGAAGCGTTGGATCACATTGGTGAATACAGCTCAAAACATAGTGAAGCCATCATTGCTGAAGATCAGGATGCTATAGACAAGTTTTTAAAAAGCGTTGATGCTGCAGCAGTTTATGCCAATACCTCCACAGCTTTTACAGATGGAGCTCAATTTGGTTTGGGAGCGGAAATTGGCATAAGTACTCAGAAGTTCCACGCCCGCGGCCCTATGGCCCTGGAAGAAATGACCAGCTATAAGTGGATCATTAAAGGAGACGGACAAATCAGGAGCTGATATATTCTGCTACAAGTAATGTATTCGAATTGTATTAATAAAATGATTGGGGATGAATCACCTATGATTAATAGTGTAAGATTGAACGCAACTTATTTTTGGAAAATTTCTCTTATTTTACTTTGTTTAATTGGTTTATCAACCGGACTTATGAGTTCTTCGGGATTTTGGACAAGTTATGTTCTTGATATTGCCGGACCTGCTTGGTGTTATATCCTAATTCAAGCACAGTACAAATCAACCGGTTCAACATTTTTATCCATTAAGTTTACTCCAGAAATAGCAGCAATTTTAATAGTTGGAATATGTGCAATTATTGAAACAAGTCAATATTTTCATCTTTATGATGCACATTTCGACCCTTATGATTATCTGGCTTATGTTTCCGGAGTAATTCCATTTTATATAATCGATAAATGGAATTTAACAATAAAAAAGAAAAATTTAGTATCTCTATTATAACAGTCGCTCGCATCCTGCGGATGACAATTATTTACAGGTATATTGCCGGTAGGTATCAATTTTGAGTAAAAGATAGTCGTCACTCGGTGCAGCCAAGTGACTGAATTAGGAAGCGGGTGAGCTTTTCTGGTAACACTGATTTCGCATTTTCACTTTTTCATCGATTTCAAATTTATCAGTTTATAAATCAACAAACCGATTAACATGAACCACGGCGCTCCATGAAAAATAAAATCGAACCAGTCCCAAGCTTTCATACCAACAGCGCCACCCATTATCCACAGTAACTTTCCCCATATATGCGGTTCAGGAAAAAAGGGAGCCAGCCCCAGCGTTAAACTTCCAATTACAGCCATCCTTAGCCAGGAGTTGATTTTTTGTGTTTGATCCATGAAAAAACTTTTATGCGAATCACAAGGATTGTTCAACCTTAGTTATTCGAACGTGATGATAGTTACAACAAATTGATTATAAAAAAAAAGCCCTAATTCATGAGAATCAAGGCCTTTTGAAATGTTTGTTGCTTTTTATTTAGTGCCTGTAGTGTCTGCTATTGACTTAATGGCACCGCCATTTTGCTCTTCGCCATATGCTTCGTTCAGACCAACAATTATTTGGTTTGTAATGTCCAGGCTATCATTGGCATACAAAACGCCACTGCCTTTAGTGTAAGTCAAAACTAACTGAAGGTTTTTGTTCAAACCATAATCGCGCAAATAATCTGAAACTTTGTCGTAAAGCTCAGAATTCATTTTTGCTTCTTCTCCCATTAGTTGCTGGCCAAGTTGTTCCTGGTACATCATCAGATTTTGTTGCTTTTTCCTCAAGTCTTCTTCTACAGCTCTTGCCTGATTGATACTCATATTACCTGCAGTTGACTGAAAATTCACTATTTCTTTTTGCAATCCTTCAGCCCTGTTTTGATATTCTATATTCAATTTGTCTCTTTTGGCAATCAATTGCTTTTCCAGGTCTTTGAAAAAATCATAATTTTTCAATAGTGAATCCGAATTGACGTAAGCAATTGAAAAGTTCTCCGGATTTATTTGACTGTCAACCAACTCATTATTGCCTTCAGATGTGGATTTGCCACTAAAATGAAGCACATATAAAACCACAACTGCAATTAACAAAACAACATTTAATACAATAGATAAATTATTCTTCACAATTTTTAATATTTAGTAATTTGGGCGCAAAGATAGGAAAAGATTGCAAAGATAAAATTCAAATACACAATCGATTAATAAATACGTGGGATGTAATAAGACTATCAGATCTTATCCTTTGGCTTGAAAATGTATCTTACCCCAATAGAATCGGTACTACTTGTATGCCGGAAATAGTTTTCTTCACTATCTTCATCAGGATGATCGTCATCAGGGTTATCCTTATCAAAGTCAATTTTTGTTTTCCGAAAGAAAAACGCCAATAATACTCCGGCCAAAGCTCCCATCAAATGCGATTCCCAACTGACATCGGCTTCGACCATCTCGGGGAAAATTCCATAAATTATACCTCCATAGAGCACAATAATAATCCCTGATACCGTCATTAATTGTTTACTTTTTCGGATAATTCCACTAAAAAATAAAAATGAGGCCATCCCATACACAATTCCACTAGCCCCGATATGATATGCATTTCGAGCAAGCATCCATGTCCAAAATCCGGTTACCAGGTAGATCCATATAAATATTTCGACTGCAATCCGATGGTAGAAATAGAATAATAACATGCCCAATAAAATAATTGGAAGTGTATTGGAGATGAGATGGAAGATATCACCATGAATCAATGGACCTGTAATAATCCCAATGGTCCCTTTTAATGTTCTTGGCAAAACACCCAAGGTGGAGAAACTAACATCGGCAGCTATTTCGATGGCCTTAATGATCCAAAGTAAAAGCGCAAATGAGATCACCATGTACACAGCATAACGAAACTTTAAATGTTCAACACGGTCATTAACCAAAGGTGACATAGTTATCTAAACGAAAGGTCATGTTAATAGGTAATAAATCTACCAAAATCATAAATCAATTTTTATCATCAGATATTTGTGAACAAAAAAGCCCCGAAGATCGAGGCTTTTTAAAATT
>DAOVVI010000250.1 GCA_030637245.1 Cyclobacteriaceae bacterium | reverse complement strand
ATTGATTGTCAATAAATTAAACTAATTTTTTGTTTAAAATAAATAGCCCAAAAATGAGGAACAATGTTTTTAAAGAGCATAAATCAATTCCTTGTTTTTCAGTGCTTTAAAAGCTTCCATAATTTTTTCCCGAATTATTCGGGTTAAGTTAAGTTTTTCTGTTCCTCCCACTGTATCTCCCTCCAATGGGAGAAAGTATAGGATTTAACTTAATAAATACCTTCAACTTTTATCTGAAACTTTAAGCAAGACTTGATGCTATTCTCTCCCCGGCCTGTATCTCATAAAGGTCTGATGCATCACACGTACAATATCTTTTGGGTCTTGCTTGTCCATTAAAGGTTTGTAGGTATTGAAAAAGATCACGAAATCATTGTATTCCTTTTCGTTAAGATCGTATAGATGCATAAAGATTGTTCTTACAGAATCTGAAGAAACTGTTTGAATATAAATCCTTTCCTTTTGTGCTTTAGAATATACTTCCATCAATTTCCTCTTTTCCTTAGCCTCCTTGCCCCACCTGGATAATGGGCCATAATTCAAACTTCCAACCGGCACATCCACATCCGGCTTTTCTGCAGGAGCCTGGAGTCCGGGGATGCTGATTGCTGTTCTTTCAGGTCTTTTCAGATAATCGATATTTGGCTCGCCCACTATTGTAATTCCCGGTAACACAATAGTTTCAGAATCCATTCTTATCACCAAGTCAATACTATTTTCCCTGAAATAAGCCATCGGAATCACCTGCCTCTCATAGCCGACAAACGTCACGATTAAGGTATCATTTTCATTTATCCTCATTTCAAACATGCCTTGTTGATCCGATACTCTACCAATATGGGCAATTTTAGCATAGATGTGTACTCCCACTAATAATTCATCATTTTCAACATTCATCACCATTCCTTTCAGTGGTTTTAACTTGCTTTTAGTTTGTTGTGCCAGGCTTGTATTTTGAAAGCATGTTACCCACACGATGCAAATAATTGTGAAATAACGTAAAGGACAGCAAATATCTTTCAAAGGCTTAATAGGAATATTTTCATTTGCAAAACTCGCTAACCAATACTTTATTGTTTAATTTAAAAAATTAAAAATTGTTAAAAATAAATTACAGTTTTATCCAATTCTCGATCTGTTATTTTTGTTAAATATAGGTCAATCCTATTCAATCTATTTTCAATCTACATATATATTACCACAATAAATACTTGAACGAAAACGCATCAAATTAAAACGTTTATGATCTTTGAAATGATGAGTTAGCTACACAATACTTGATAGGCAAATATGTAGCCTGTACATTTACAGCCTTATTTCTGTTTGAATTTTTATAACCTAATTTAATATGAAACCGGCAAATAAGCAGGTTTTTCAAATTATAAACATATGAAATTAATAAATATATTTTTTCAGGCCTTGGTTGTTTTAACTGTTCTATTCTCATGTAAGCAAAATAAAGAGGATGCCAACAATACTGGATCCGAACGACCTAATATTATTTTTATGATGGCAGATGATCATGGATATCAGGCCATTAGCGCCTACTCAAATCATTTAATTGAAACGCCTCAAATAGACCGTCTTGCAAATGAGGGAATGAGGTTTACAAATGCCTGTGTAACCAATTCCATTTGTGCACCATCCAGGGCAGTGATCCTTACCGGAAAGCACAGTCACATCAATGGAAAAATTGATAACCGGTTCCCGTTTGATACCACCAACGTTACGTTTCCGCAAATCCTTCAAAACGAAGGATATCAGACAGCTATGTTCGGTAAATTACATTTCGGAAACAATCCCAAAGGATTTGATCAGTTCAAAATTCTTCCCGGACAGGGCACCTATTACAATCCTGATTTCATTACGAAAAATGAGGGGAAAATCAGAGTTAATGGATATACAACAGATATAATAACTGAATTGACTCTGGATTGGCTGGAAGAAGAGAGAGATCCGAATAAACCATTTTTACTTATGTATTTGCACAAGGCGCCACACAGGGAATGGCTTCCTGCGCCAAGGCATTTTAAAGAATTTACAAAAAAGACGTTTGTTGAACCGGAGACGCTTTTTGACAATTATGAAGGCCGGGGAACTGCCGCCAAAACTGCTGAAATGAATTTACTGGCTCATATGAACTGGGCAGGGGACTCCAAAATTTATCCGGAAGTCATGGATGAGCTTGGTATTCCTGAGACTGCCAACTGGGATAAAAAAGCCTTTGAGCGAGAAGTGGGAAGGATGTATCCAGCTCAGAGAGCTGCCTGGGAGGAAGTTTACAGGCCAATCAATGAAGAGTTCAGGAAGAACTTTCCAAATATGACCGAAGAGGATAAAATGAAATGGAGATATCAGCGATATATGCAGGATTATCTTGGCTGCATCGCCGCTGTGGATGAGGGAGTTGGCAGAGTTTTGGATTACCTGGATCGCAGTGGTTTGAGAGAAAATACGGTTGTAGTTTATACCTCGGACCAGGGATTTTATCTGGGTGAACATGGCTGGTTTGATAAGCGATTTATTTATGATGAATCTTTCAAAACCCCGTTACTTGTCCGATGGCCGGGAGTCATTACCCCGGGAACAGTAAACACCCAAATGGTTCAAAACCTTGATTTTGCGCAGACATTTCTTGCTGCCGCAGGATTACAACCTCCGGCTGACATGCAAGGAAAAAGCTTGATACCATTATTCAAAGGAGATACGGAAAACTTCAGAGATGCTGTTTATTATCATTACTATGAATATCCTGCTGTGCATATGGTGAAGAGGCATTATGGCATTGTAACTGAAGATTACAAGTTAGCTCATTTCTATTATGACGTGGATGAATGGGAATTGTATGACCGCAAGAAAGACGTTCTGGAAATGAAAAATGTATATGCTGATCCGGCTTATGCAACAGTAGTTGCCGATCTGAAGAAAAAGTTAGCTGATTTGAGAGTAAAATACAAGGATTCAAAAGAATTGGATCAGATGTATATTGATATGTATAATAAGAAATGATGGAAATTGTTAACTATGGGAAATCAAAATAGTAAAAAATAGGTTAGATGCTTTTATTTCCTGAGCGTAAGTAAATATTCCGGGGATATCCTGAAAAGCAATTAAGAAAATCCTGATTTCAGCACATTTATTTCAACACCTCAAAAGTATCTCCTGTATCCTCCATCCATTGCTGTAATTGTTGCAGATGTTCTGATTTTATATTTTGATGTGCCGGATCTCCTGCAAGATTATTCATTTCGCCCGGATCGTTCTGCAAATTAAAAAGCTGCTCATTGTCAGTTCCACTGGAATAAACATTGTATTTATATTGAGATGATCGCAGCATTCTTCCTTTTCGACTACTGTCCGGTTTGTAATCTGCCAATTCTACCACCAGGTATTCTCGCCAGTCTGCCGCCGGATTTTCAACGATTGCCCGCAAACTTTCCCCAGTAAACGACACAGAAGCGTCAATCCCTGCATAATCACAAAGGGTGGGTAAAATATCGATCTGGGAAACCAGATGTTTTTGATCCACCAGACCTGCCGTGATCTGACCGGGCCAGGATAGGATTAATGGAATTTTTGACGACTCTTCATAAAGGCTTAGCTTGGCAGCCCACTTGTGTGCCGCAGCACCGTCGCCATGGTCTGAGGTAAACACGACAATGGTGTTTTCTTCATAACCATGTTTTGCCAGGGCCGTCATGACTTTTCCAATTTCCACATCCACCATTTCGGTAAGCCGGCAATAGGCATGGTAGTATCCGCGCCACTCTTTTTCGGAAAACTCCTGGTTTGCAAGTTTCGTTTCCAAACCGTATTCATTATGATCCGTGCGTTTATCTGCAATGAATGCGGGTTCGTCTTTGCTGATTTCATGATTGGCAGGTAACGGTGGCAGATTGGGGAAATGATCGGGATGTATGGCTACGGGGTCGGGCAACCGGTATTCAAAGCCATAATGCCTGATATCCAGCAATGAATCGTTTTCGCTGACCCATCCTGCCTTGCGTGGATAAAAACAAATGTCATGTGGATTGTGATAGCTGACCGCAAGGAAAAACGGCGCTTTCGCATCGTAGCGATCAATAAAATCCACTACAGCTTCAGTCAGATCCGGATCTGTTTCGGAGCCTAACATCCAGTTCTTTATTTCCGGATCTCTAAAAGGAAGAAGATCAAAGCCTCGAATTTCCTTTTTTTTGAAAACTGTACGTTGAGGATAGCTCTCAGGGCGATGCCATTTACCTGCCCACACGGTATGGTATCCTGCATCGCGGAATATTTCACCGGCATTAATTACATCTGCATCCATAGCATCACCATTCCATTCTACACCCGTTACATGACGCACTCGGCCGGAAATAATGCTACTCCGTGCCGGTCCGCATACCGGTGAAGTACAATAGGATTTGGTGAACATAATTCCTTCTTCTACCAGTTTATCCATATTTGGTGTTTTCAGATAAGAATTGCCCATGGCGCTCATCATATTGATGTTTTGCTGATCGGT
>DAOVVI010000004.1 GCA_030637245.1 Cyclobacteriaceae bacterium | reverse complement strand
ACCGCCTTCAATTCTAATACATCGTTGTACTTGATGTGTCTTTCGTCCGGTCTTGGGTGAACTGTAATTCCTTCGGCGCCAAACTTTTCACAATCGATTGCCATTTTCACCACATTGGGCATGTTACCACCACGAGCATTTCTCAGAGTTGCAATCTTATTTATATTTACACTTAACTTCGTCATACCTTTAAAGGAAAATCAATAACTTTGTGGCAAGATAAGGATATTAATTATGAGTTTAAAAGAACAAATTGAAGCAGACCTAAAAAAAGCAATGCTTGCAAAGAATAAAGATGATTTAAGGGCCCTTCGCGGGATTAAATCAATGATTCTTCTTGCACTGACTGAAAAAGGCGCCGGAGAAAACCTAAGCGCCGATGTAGAAATGAAAATTCTGCAGAAAGCCGCCAAACAAAGGACGGAAAGTATTTCACTCTACCGTGAACAAAAAAGAGATGATCTCGCCGATATCGAACAAGCCGAGCTGGAAGTTATAAAAAGATATCTACCGAAACAGTTATCTGAGGAAGAATTAGAAGTGATCGTTGGTAATATCATTGAAAAAGTTGGGGCCACATCAATGAAAGATATGGGAAAGGTGATGGGGATGGCATCCAAAGAATTGGCGGGTAAAGCTGATGGCAGAACAATCTCTCAAATAGTTAAAAAACTTCTTTCTTAGCACAAGTGAGCACCGCAGACATCATCGTCATTATCATCCTGCTTCTTGGAGCATATAGCGGCTATAAGAAAGGCCTGATTCTTGAACTTATTGCCATTGTTGCATTTATCCTGGCAATTGTCGGGGGCTTCAAGCTTCTGCACACCGGGATGGATTACATATCAAGAGTGTATGATGGTTTTGGAAATTTTTTACCTTTTATGGCGTTTCTGATACTTTTTGTGCTGATATTGATTGTTGTAAACATAGTTGGTAAAATCCTGAAAAAGGTGATCGACTGGACTCCATTGGGTGTATTAGATAATTTTGCGGGGGCGCTGATTGGAATTGTAAAATGGGCACTGGCTTTGAGTATTTTACTTTGGTTGATGTCTGGTCTCAATATTAATTTGCCCGATTCGGTCACTGAAAATTCAAGAGTACTGCCATTGGTAACCGGTTTTGCGGCGCAAGTTGGTAATTTTATATCTACAATTTTTCCTTCCTTTGATAACTTTATCAAAACGCTGGAAGAATTGTTTGCAACCTTCACGTCTTGATATTAGTTGTAGATAACTTTGATTCTTTCACCTACAACCTTGTTGATTATTTCTATCAATTGGAACTGGAAGTCAAAGTTCTTAGAAATAATGCCTCGCTTAAACAATTATTATCTGAAAAGTACAATGGGGTAGTGTTATCTCCCGGTCCGGGCATACCGACAAAAGCTGGCGATTTAATGAAAGTGTTAGATTTTTATCATACTAAGATACCTGTATTGGGAATTTGTCTTGGCCATCAGGCAATCGGAGCATACTTTAAAGGAGAGATTAAAAAGGCACCAAAACCAATGCATGGAAAAATTTCAAAAATTTTCCATGAGAATGACTCTTTATTCATCAATATCCCTTCCGGGTTTAATGTTGTCAGATATCATTCGTTAATTTGCAGTAAACTTTCCAGTAAGTTACAAGTTATTGCAAATACCGATATTGGTGAGATTATGGCACTGAAACACAAATATTTGCCCATTTATGGCTTACAATTCCATCCTGAGGCTGTTTTAACACAATATGGATTGGAAATTTTGAGAAATTGGAAAAATTTATATTCATTAACCAATTGAATTATTTATAAAATAAGACTATTTTTCAAATGAAACGTTTGAATTCTAAGATATTATGCCATTTGAATTAAAGGAAATAGGGAAATATAAATACATCGAGGAAGGGTCCGGACCTAACCTAGTGCTTCTTCACGGATTGTTTGGAGCATTAAGCAATTGGGATTCGGTAATCGATAGATTTAAAGACAAATTCAGGATCATTATTCCAATGCTCCCAATTTACGATATGCCTTTTAGAAAAGTCGGGCTTGATGCGTTAGTCGATCATTTGGAAGGATTTATTGACCTTAAAAAGATTGACAATATCAACCTGATGGGAAATTCACTTGGTGGTCATGTGGCTTTGATCTATACGTTAAGAAGACAAGAGACAGTTAAGAAATTGGTATTAACCGGAAGCTCAGGCCTTTTTGAAAATGCGATGGGGGGCTCGTTTCCAAAGCGCGGTAGTTATGAATATGTAAAAGAACGAGCTGAATACACATTTTACAATCCCAAAAGTATTTCTGAAGAATATGTTCAGGAGATTTTTGAGACTACTAAAAGTATCCCTAAATGTTTGAATATCGTTGCTATCGCAAAATCTGCTCAAAGGCATAATATGGCCAATGAAATACCCGATATTAAAGTACCAACCCTGCTAATTTGGGGATTGAATGACACCATTACACCGCCTTTGGTGGCGCATGACTTTAATAGGTTGATCCCAAATACGACATTAAAATTTATTGATAAATGTTGTCATGCTCCAATGATGGAACAACCTGAAAAGTTTAATGATATAATGAGTGACTTTTTGATAAATGAAAATGTGTTGGCATGATAGCTGAAGAACTTATAAATCAGATGATACCAGCCCTCAAACTAACTGATACGGCTGAAAAAGCAATTATCTGGATGGAAGAGCTAAAAACCAATCAACTCCCTGTGATTGATAATAGGGGGATTAAAGGTTTAATCTCTGAAGATATTATTCTTGAAAATAATGATCTCGATCGTAAAATTGGTGATTTTAAGCTTATTTCAGAACATTGTTACGTCAATGAAGACCAACACCTTTTCGATATCATCAGGTTGACCCAGGAATGTGATTCGGAGTTGGTAGCCATTCTGAACAGAGAAGGTGAATTTATGGGTGTTTCGCGTCATGAAGATACAATTAAGGCATTTTCAAATACACTTGCTGTTCAGGGACAGGGAGGAATCCTGGTTTTGGAATTGAGGTTTATTGATTATTCTATGGCTGAGATCAGTCGTCTGATTGAATCTGATGACGCTAAAATATTGGGTTCTTATCTCAGCCAGGATCATAAAGATCCAAACTTCGTTTTTTTAACTCTAAAAATAAATAAAGAGGATTTAACTACTGTTGCAGCTACTCTGGAAAGGTTTGACTATAAAATTATTGCAAAATTCCATGAAAGCAACAATATCGATACCGAGCGGGAAAGACTGGATAACCTGCTAAATTTCCTTAACATATAATCCCTTTCGGAATCAATTTCCTAAATTTGACCAAATTTTTTCACACTGAAAATGAAAATAGCTATCCATGGAAAAGTATTTCCCGAAAATACGCTTCCGGTCATTGAGTACACAATTGGTCTTTTAAGAGATAAGAACTACGAATTTTATCTTTCAAATTCATTTCATGATCAGGCCCTGGAAAATGGGGTTGATCTATATAATTGTGGGATATATAAACCCGGATCTGGTTTTGAACATTTTGATTTTGTAATTAGTATCGGCGGAGATGGGACATTATTGGAAACGATAACTCACGTGGGAAAATCAGAAACACCTATTCTTGGAGTAAATACGGGCCGGCTTGGGTTTTTAGCCACAACCAATAAAGAAATGATTTCCGAAGCATTGGAGCGTATTGGAAATAATGAATTTGACATCGACTCAAGAATGCTGCTCAAAGTCGAATCTTCTGATTCGGTCTTTGAAGAACTGAACTTTGGCTTAAATGAAGTGACGGTTTTGAAGCAGGATACTTCTTCAATGATAACTGTTCATACCTACATAAATAATGAATTTCTCAATTCGTATTGGGCTGATGGCTTGATCATCGCCACACCTACAGGATCTACCGGATATTCTCTGAGTTGCGGAGGACCGGTAGTGATGCCTCAGTCCAACAATTTGATAATAACACCGGTAAGCCCACACAATTTAAACGTTAGACCCCTGGTTGTATCTGATTCAAACACAATAACATTAGAGGTGGAAAGCAGGAGTAATTATTTTATGGTTTCTCTGGATTCAAGGTCGAATATTATAAAATCAGGCTTGAAATTGCAGATTAAGAAAGAAGAATTCTCTGCGAAACTTATAAAATTTGATGGATACAGTTTCGTTAATACCTTACGTAAAAAATTGAACTGGGGTCTTGACGTCAGAAACTGATTTTAATTCATGCCAACAAAGTTTTTTAAATATATCTTTTTATTGCTGTTCCTGATGCCATTTTTGGTTTTTAGTCAAAAAGAAACCCCTAAAAAAAAAGAAGGGTATGGCACACGGATGGAAAAATTTCGGGTTAAGAAAAAAGATTTCAAAAAAAACAGATATCTTACTGTTGGAGGCAGTTTCAATTTCCTTACGTATTTTGGAGACCTGGCTCCGGCAACTAATTTCCTGAGTACGGAGTTCAGCCAAATTAAACCCGGAGTAAGTGCTTTTATACAATACCGCTATGGCCCAAGGATGAGTTTGAAAGCAGAATTACTTTATGGCAGGCTCACCGGAGATGATTTTACCTCTGCAGATCCCAATGATCCCGAGGCAATAAGCAGATATGTACGCAACCTGAGTTTCAGAAATGACATCCTTGATTTTTCTGTGATGTCACAGTTTTATATTTTCAAAAATTACCTGGATTTCCGCCAAAGAAAATTCTTTAATATTTATTTAAATGGAGGAATAAGTATTTTTTATCATAACCCTAAAGGCAAAGTCCCTGATTTTAAAATCAGTGGCGAACGATATCCAAACTCAGGGGAGTGGGTAGTTCTAAGGCCTTTAGGAACAGAGGGGCAATTCAGCGAATTTTATGATAATAAACCATATAGTAAGATTCAATTTTCCATCCCATTTGGTGGTGGATTCAATTTTCGCTTAACCGATCGCTTAGATTTCTCTTTTGAAATAAATTATAGAATACTGCTTACTGATTATATTGATGACGTTAGCGGTAAATATGTGGATTTAGGTGCATTAGGTAGTGATGTGGCAAAATCAATGTCGGATCGTTCAAGAGAGGAATATGCTGTAATGACAGGTAAAGAGCGAGATTATGAGTTAATCCTATCTCACACAAAACCAATCACTTACATATCAAAGTATGATGGCAATAGATACACTGTTTTTCAAGGATACGGACAGGAGAGCAGTGGGGCAATAAGGGGTGGTTCAAGCAATGACACCTACATAGTAACCAGTTTTAAAATTTCTTATGTTTTAAACAAATCTAAACCCCGTGAGAATTAGAACCTATATTTTCTTTTTTTTCTAATTCTATTATCATTAAAGGCATTCCTGCAATATTCGGTGTATAAATACAAAAAGAAGAATCATTCTACTGAGGCAGGCCCTGAATAAAAAGATAAAACTTATCATGTTTATCAGGGTTTTAGTCATTGGGGCAGAATTCGCGCCGGAGATAGAAATGACCTGATTGCCATCATCTCATTTAAATTTTCTTCTATCTTTACAAATTAATAAGGGCATAGCTGCGTTTCAGATGTGTTCGATTACCTTAAAATTTTGAATTTGAGAATCCTTATTTTACTTTCCTTTATTGTTATCTCAAAGCAGACTGTTGCACAGTTTTCTGAATATGGAGTTGGCGTCGGAGGTTTTAATTATGCCGGAGACCTGATGCGAGGATATCATATTGAAAATGTGAAACCGGGCATCCTCGGGTATTACAAAATGAATCTTGACAACATTTTCAGTATAAGGGCAAGCCTAACCGGCGGATTAATCAGTGGAAGTGATGAAAATCCAATCGATCCTTTTGCAGTAAACAGAAAGGGCTCCTTTCAATCTACCATAGTGGAAGCTGCAGGGATGATAGAATATAATTTCCTGGATTATAAAACAGATCATGTTCAGATTCACTGGTCACCTTATATGTTTGTGGGAATCAGTGGATTCACTTTTTTTGGAGGCAATCAGGATCTCAATGGAAGCAGTACCGTCCAATTGGCGCTTCCTTTTGGTGGCGGATTTAAATATGCCATAAACCCAAGCATTACGTTGAACCTGGAAATAGGTATTCGGAAATTATTTTTTGATCATTTGGATGGATATTCCGATGGTGACATTACAAATAAAAACTATCAGTATGGTAATAAATACGACAAAGACTGGTATAATTTTGTAGGTTTCTCGATCAGCTATATTGTTTGGAAAATCCCCTGCCCATACGACTTTTATTAAAGTGTTGTAAATAAAACCTTTATAATAAGAAAAAAAACCACGACCTTTGCACTCCATTTTTATGCCTTGACCTTTATTAAATGAAGAGTCTTATAGATTTAAACAATTTGCCTCAACATATAGCCGTTATTATGGACGGAAATGGGCGTTGGGCAAAAAAACAAGGAGCCAAAAGGATTTTTGGGCATAGAAATGCTGTGGAGGCAGTTCGTCAGACAACAGAGGCCTGTGCCGATTTGGGAATAAAGCACCTGACATTATATGCTTTTTCTACAGAAAACTGGAACAGGCCAAAAATAGAGGTGAAAGGGCTGATGGAACTTTTAGTGTCAACGATCAAGAAAGAAACATCAACCCTCACTAAAAATAATGTAAGACTAACTTCTATTGGAGATATAACAGCCTTGCCTAAAAACTGCCAGCAGGAGCTGCATGATAGTATTGAATTGACGAAGCACAATGATGGGTTAAATTTGATTTTAGCTCTTAGTTACAGCGGTAGATGGGAAATAATCAGAGCAGTAAAAAATTTGTTAAAAGATGTTAAAAAAGATACAATAGGTCTCGAAGATATCAATTATGATATATTTTCCGATTATCTTTGTACTAAAAACATCCCTGATCCTGAGCTGTTGATAAGAACTAGCGGAGAAATGAGGGTCAGTAATTTTCTTCTTTGGCAAATTGCCTATACTGAATTATATATAACTGATGTTTTGTGGCCGGACTTCAGAGAGGAACACTTGTATGAAGCAATCGTGGCTTATCAAAAAAGAGAGAGAAGGTTTGGAAAAGTTATTGAAAAAGAAATATAAATTATTTGCGTGGATTTTAACCTTCACACTGCTATTGCCTTTGCTTTATCAAAATGCATTTGGTCAAATCAAGTTAGGGGTGGGTAGTAATACTAACGACCAAGCTCAAAAAGATGATAAAATAGCGTTGAGCTATGCCAATCCACAGGAATATGAAATTGCTGAAATTAAAGTAACCGGTCTTGAAACCATTGATAAAAATGCCTTAATCTCCTTATCCGGACTGAAAGTTGGCGACAAGTTAAGAATACCCAGCCAGACTACCAGCAACGCCATTAAGAAGCTTTGGGATCGGGGCATCATTGGAAATGTAGCATTGTATATTAGCAAGGTAGAAGGTGATAAAGCCTATTTGGTACTAGAACTGACCGAAAGGCCGAGACTGACAAGAATATTCTTAAAAGGAGTCAATAAAACCCAGGAATCCGATATAAAAGAAAATCTTGACTTGATCAAGGGTAAAATCGTTTCGGACGCGGTATTGAAAAACGCAGAGCTCACCGTAATGGATTATTTTGTAGATAAAGGGTTTTTAAATACGCAGGTCAGAATCGAACAGAAAAAAGATAGCATTATAACCAATGGGGTTTTACTAAACATACATGTAGATAAAAAATCAAAGGTTCGGATCGATAGGATCGCCTTTCATGGAAATAAGGATTTCACTGACGATAAACTCAGATCCAAGTTTAAAAAGACAAATGAGAAGTTAAGGTTCGACGTATTCCACGATGGTATGAGAGTCGTGAAAAACGCCACGGTAAAAAGCACCTGGAATTTTTTAACCAGAACTAAGGAAGTTTCTTTCGAGGATATTAAAAATTATTTTGGTGAAAGTACAAACGTCAATTTTTTTAAATCTTCAAAATTCAAAAAGGATGAGTTTAAGGCGGATAAAAATAAACTAGTCACATATTATAATTCGAAAGGATACCGGGACGCCCGGATAATTTCAGATTCCATTTACGATGCCGCCGCAAATGAAATAAATATTGATATAAAAATTGAAGAGGGGAATAAGTATTACTTTGGCGATATTAAGTGGAGTGGAAACTTTGTCCGAAATGATGACATTTTAAATAAGGTGTTGGGAATCAAAAAAGGTGACGTCTATGACATGGAATTGGTCCAGAAGAAACTGACATTTAACCCCAATGGAGAAGATATAAGTTCACTTTATATGGATTATGGCTATTTATTTTTCACTGTTAATCCGGTAGAAGTCAGAATAAATAATGATTCTATAGATGTGGAAATGAGAGTGTATGAAGGTGATCAGGCCAGGATCAATAAAATCATCATTACTGGAAACGACCGAACAAATGACCATGTGATACGACGGGAGATCAGGACATTGCCCGGACAATTCTTCAACCGGTCACTGCTTATCAGGACTCAGAGAGAGCTTTCACAACTTGGCTATTTCGATCCGGAACAAATCGGTATAAATCCAATACCAAATCCTTCTGACGGTACTGTCGATATTGAGTATGCATTGGTAGAAAGACCTTCAGACCAGGTTGAATTATCTGGTGGATGGGGCGGTTATTATGGTTTTGTGGGAACTGTCGGTTTGGTTTTCAACAACTTCTCATTGAGAAATATCACAAACTTCAAAGCATGGAAGCCTTTACCTGTTGGTGATGGCCAAAGATTATCGCTCAGGGTCCAGGCCAATGGAAGGATATATCAGAACTATTCAATGACTTTTACTGAGCCGTGGCTTGGGGGCAAAAAACCAAACTCACTTACGGTTGGTGCTAACAGATCTGTGATCAGAAATCAAAATTTTTATACCCAACAGGAATTTGGTTCGATGGTCATGAACACGGTGAGCGCTGGACTTGGAAAGCGGTTGAGATGGCCTGATGACTATTTCACCATGTCAAATACACTGTCTTATACGCATTATATTTTTGATGATTTTGTATCGAGCGGCAATAGCCAAATCGGCTTCAACACTGGAACGGCACGAAATTTGAAGTATAACCTGACCATTGCAAGAAATAGCGTTGATAATCCTATGTTTCCAAGAACAGGTTCGTCACTTTCGTTAAGTGTAGATCTTACCCCGCCATATTCATTATTCAGGGACGAGTCGTACTATGATGACGCCTCAGCAGAAAAACTTTATGGTTGGGTGGAATATCATAAGTGGATGTTTGACGCTAAATACTACCAGAAGTTGTTCGGGAACCTGGTATTTAGTGCAAGAGCTCACTTGGGTTTTATTGGCACCTATTCAGATTATGCGCCTACAGGTCCATTTGATCGATTCCAGATGGGAGGAAGCGGACTATCAGGTGCGAACAACTGGATTGTGGGTTATGACCTGATCGCTTTGAGAGGATATGAAGATAATAGAATTACACCTCCCGGTTATGGAAGATTACTCCCACCGGAATTTGGACTGAACGGTGGAGTTGCATATAATAAATTTATATTTGAATTGAGATATCCAGTTACAATGGCTGCATCATCTACCATATATGTACTAGGTTTTGCCGAGGCCGGCAACAATTTCCATACATTAAGTGATTTTGACCCATTCGATAATTTCAGGTCAATAGGATTTGGTGCAAGAATATTCATGCCCGCATTTGGTTTACTAGGGATTGACTGGGGATATGGGTTTGATTCCATACCAGGAACAAACAAGCCAAGTGGCGGTCAGTTCCACTTCTCAATCGGGCAGCAATTAAGGTAATTTTTAAGAATGAAGAATTTATTTTTACTTTTGCTGTTCCTTGCCGGTATAGGGCAAATTGCCAAAGCTCAAAAATTCGGGTATATCGATACCGATTATATTTTGGCGCAGATGCCGGAATATAAGGAAGCCCAGGGTGAAATCGGACAATTGTCAAAAAGTTGGCAAAGTGAGATTCAGCAAATGTATAAAGAAATAGAAAGTATGTACAGTGAATTGCAGGCTGAAGAAGTATTGCTTACTCAGGAGATGAAAGACGAAAGGCTTGCGGAAATTAAAACTAAAGAAGAAGAGGTAAAAGAGTATAATAGTAAAGTATTTGGTTATGAGGGCTTGTTCTTTTTAAAGAAAAAAGAACTCATGAAGCCGGTTTTGGAAAGTGTTTTTGAAGCTACTGAGAAAGTATGTAAAGCACATAGATTACAGTTTATGTTCGATAAAGCAGCAGATATGGTTATGATATACACTGATCCTATTCATGATTATACAGATTACGTACTGGATGAACTGGGATACGGAGACGAAAACGATACGATAAAATAAAGTATTTTTAACTAATTTTTAAACAAATGAAAACGAAATGGATTTTTATTCTTGCATTTTTAGTAGCGGCATTGTCTGCTAAAGCGCAAGACATCGGTATTAAAATCGGATACACTAATGCTGAGTATATATTGAGTAATTTGCCAGAGGCAAAACAGATTGAGGCTGATCTAAAAGATTACGAACAGCAGTTATCAACTCAGCTAGAATCTAAAGCAACTGATTTTCAAGCCAAAGCAGAAGATTTTCAAAGAAATGCTGCCAATATGATTCCAGAAGTACGGGCAGATAAAGAAAGGGAATTGCAAAACCTTCAGCAATCAATTCAAAAATTCCAGCAAGATGCTCAAAACTCATTGCAAAGAAAACAAGGTGAACTCCTTAAACCTGCATATGATAAAATACAGAAAGCAATAGATGAAGTTGCTAAAGCAAATGGATTTACCCACATTTTTAATTCAGGTCAGCCAGAAGTAGGGCTAAATATTTTGCTTTATGGGAGAGATGAAGATAATATTTCAGACCTTGTTCTGAAGCATTTAGGTATTGAGCCACCACCTCCACCAGCTGAGAATTAATAAAAAATTAAACATAATTTGTAAAACCTCTGCCTGAAACGCAGAGGTTTTTTATTTTAGCTTCATGATTGTTCCCGAATTCCTGAAACCTGGCAATGAAGTTGGCGTTGTCGCTACGGCAAAAAAAGTAAATAAGGAAAAAACACTCCTGGGAATCAAAATACTAGAGTCGTGGGGATTGCAGGTGGCAGTCGGAAAAAATGTATTCAATTCTTTTCATCAATTTGCTGGTACCGACGAACAAAGAATTGAAGATTTCCAGCAAATGATCTCTGACCCTAAGATAAAGGCCATTTTCATACTGAGAGGAGGATATGGATCTACAAGGATTATTGACCAAATTAATTTTAGCCCATTAAAAACCGATCCGAAATGGATTTGTGGATTTAGCGATGTTACTGCAATTCATCTACACCTCAATAATCTGGGGATAGCCAGTATCCATTCACCAATGCCGTCTTTTTTTTATGCTATAGATCAAAAATCGCTGCATTGGTTTAAAGACTTAATCTTTGGTAAAAAACCAAAATGTATCATTAATAATCACAAACTGAACCGGCAAGGAGTTGCAATAGGTAAACTGACAGGTGGAAATTTGTCAATTATTTGCCATACAATTGGCACTAAATCGGAAATAGCAACCAAGGATCATATTTTGTTTATGGAAGATGTTGGCGAGCAACTCTACCATCTTGATCGTATGATGGTGCATTTAAAAAGAGCCGGGATTTTAAAAGATCTTGCCGGTTTAATTGTCGGTCAATTTTCTGATATGAAAGACAATGAAGATGTGTTTGGTTACGACGCCAATGAAATTATTTATTCACACACAAAAGAATTCGACTATCCAATAGCTTTTAATTTTCCTATCGGTCATACTAATGAAAATTATGCCATTCCTGTCGGATTGGAAGCAAAACTAAAGGTTAACCATAAAGGGAGCGCCTTTGATTTAGGTTAGTAAAAATCCTGCAATTAGCCCCACCAGTATGATAAAAGGGGGAGGTATTTTAGTGAACATCAACACCAGGAATGTAGAAATAATCATTGCCATATTTATAAAATCCGGTTCTAAAGGTTGAAAAAGTAAGAAAGTGGCGGCGATTACCATACCTGAGCTTGCGGCATTTATTCCTTCTAAAGAGGCCCGAACAATGCGATATTTTTTTAATTGATCCCAAAACTTGATCACAAAAAATATAAATAATGTACCAGGCAGAAATATGCCTACGGATGCAAGGATACTACCTATTATTTCCCCGAAAATTCCATATTCCCGCATGGAGAGCGCTCCGATGTAGGCCGTGAAAGAAAATACCGGACCGGGAACTGCTTGAACTGCTGCAAATCCAGTAAGAAATTCCTCAGAGCTTAAATAATGTTTGAATTCAACAAACTCTGTGTAAAGCAACGGAATTAATACTTGTCCGCCCCCAAAGATTAAACTCCCATTTCTATAAAAATTTTCCAATAATCGAATTGGCAAAATTTTGGTGAAATGACCAACCACGGCAATCACCAGAAACACAACTGCCCACAGCACAAAATTTGACCAATCAACCTTCAGTTTTTTGTGAGGCTCTTTCGGATGCTCATTAAATTTAATTGCTGTTAAAGCTCCGCTACCCAATAGTAAAACAGGAAAAACATAAGGCGATTTTAGCATAAAAGACAAAATTGCAGATATGATCATGATGGCGCCGGCTTCATATGTCTTGACAATTTTAGCGCTGATTGTATAAGCGGCATAAGCTACAAACCCAACCGCCATAGGTTGGATAAACTTTGTAAATTCCACAGATTTATCTACTTCATCAAAATGAGACATCAATAATCCAACAGTTGTCATGATGCAAAAGGCAGGGATCAGCCAAACCATTAGCGTAAGATAGGCGAGTAACGGGCCTCCTATTCTAAAACCAATGGCTGTAATCGTCTGGGTAGAAGTAGGGCCCGGAAGTATTTGACATAACGCGTTTAATTCTATTAGTTCCTCCTCGGTCAAATAGGCTCTTTCTTTAACCATCTTTTTAAGAAGCATAGCCAAATGTGCCGAAGGCCCGCCAAAAGCCCCAATGGCAATAATAAACACATCCTTCAAAAAAATGAAATATCTTATTCTTTTTACCAACGAACTTAAAAACTAAGGGTAGAAAAATTAGTTATTCATAAAATAAGTAACTCTACATTGAATTTAAAAAAAAAATTGATTACCCAAATATTTTTTATACGAACAATGAAAATGTATTAGTTTTAATTACTTTTAAAGATTCAACAATTCCATGTTTGGAATCATTCGGAGTGATTTAACTCCTCAAATCAGATTAAATGAAAAATCTCAAAAATAAATTTTAAACTTTAAATTTTAACCAAATGAAAATGAAATTAAAAAAATCGCTCACGGGGCTCTCTTTTTTGCTTCTACTTTTAGGATTGAATTATCAGGAATCTTTTGCGCATTGCGAAATACCATGTGGAATTTATGCAGATTCCGTAAGGATTACGTTGATTAAGGAGCATATTGCAACTATTGAAAAGTCAATGAATCAGATTGAGGAAATTTCCCAAAACTCAAAACCAAACTACAATCAACTTGTTCGTTGGGTGAATAATAAGGAGGAACACGCAAAAAAAATTCAGGAAATTGTGAGTCAGTACTTTCTTCATCAAAGAATCAAGATTGTAGATGAGGGCCAGAAAGAAGCCTATGCTAAGTATCAAAAGCATCTGGCTCTTTTACATAAAATGTCTGTTTATTCCATGAAATGTAAACAAACAACCGATTTGGCATTTATTGAAAAATTAAGGACAACTGTGGCTGATTTTGAAAAAGCCTATTTCCATAAGCACTAGTGCTAACATGGTATTGGAACAACAATTTAATAATAGGGAGGGTGGTTCATGAGGCCACCTTTTTTATTTACTTT